>JALXCD010000120.1 GCA_026991135.1 Deltaproteobacteria bacterium
TAGATGAGACCTGAACCAACTCATATTCGGATCTGTAACAAAGCTTTTGAATGTTATGGTGGCCTGGTCAATTAGGGCTTGTTGTTTGTAATATGGTGAATTCTGGATATCTTCAGCCAAAACCTCCACTGAAAAAATAGATATTGACAAAAAAAGTATAAGAAAAAAATTTATAAACCCTGTCTTTTTTTGCATTGTATCCTCCTTCCAAGAGTGGATTTAAGATTTTCAAGTAAATATTAGTAAACCCCTTATTGGCTTGTAAATAGTAAAACTTGCCTTTGGAATATAATTTAGAAAAAGGTCTTGTTAGGGTTCTAACTTTTTTCTGGAATTTTTAATTTAAATATTGTAATAAAAAGCCACTTTTTTCACTATTTCTGGAGGAAATGCTTTTATTATGGATATACGTACAGCAATAAAGGAGAGAAAATCTGTTAGAAAATTCCTTGATAAGCCAGTTGACAAAAGGACTATTGAAGAACTCCTAGAAGTTGCCAAGTGGGCTCCCTCTGGCGCAAATTGCCAGCCTTGGCGAGTGGATGTAGTAATGGGTAAGAAAAAAGATGAAATTACCAGGGCCATATTGGAAGCGAAGGAAAAGGGTATAACAGAAGAGCCTGAAATGGATTATTATCCTGAGACCTGGAAAAATCCCTACAAAGAAAGGCGTTTTAAATGTGGACTTGCCCTTTATAGTGCCATAGGCATCAAAAGAGGAGACGTAGAGGCAAGGAAGGAGGCATGGTTTAGAAACTATAAATTCTTTGATGCCCCTGTTGGCCTTTTTTTCTCAATGCCAAAATGCCTTGGCACTGGATATCTGGTTGACATGGGAATATTTATTCAGACAGTTGCACTTGCTGCCTTGGATTTTGGTCTTTCAACCTGTATTCAGGCATCCCTGGCAGAATATCCAAATACTGTAAAAAGGATACTTGATATCCCAGATACCTTTAGCCTCATCTGCGGCATGTCCCTTGGTTATGAAGATAAAAATGCTCCAATAAATAGTTTTAGGACCCAGAGGGTAAGTATTGAAGATTTTGTAAATTGGCATCAATGATATTTGCCTGTTTTGGAGACAGCATAACAGAAGGCTATATGGTTCCAGAAGACTGTTCCTGGCCTTCTGTCCTTGAAAGATTGTCAAAGGGACGGATTAAAACACTTAACTTTGGCATTTCAGGGGAAACCACCCTTGATGCTATAAAAAGGATCAATGAGGTGGTCTCCTCTAGGCCACAAATGGTCTTTTTGGAATTTGGCATAAATGATTATTTCTGGGGGTTTCCTGTTGAATCGGTTAAAGAAAACCTTAATACCATTTGTAAGACATTCTTAGATAGTGACAAAAAAGTAATCCTATGTGGATTTGATATTAAGGGTCAGCCTTTAGAGAAATGGAAGCTTATGTATAAATCCCTTGCAGGCTCTTATAAGCTTCCACTTTATGAAGACATCTTTTCTGGTCTTAAAAGGGAAGAGGGCCATTTTTTGCCAGATGGCCTTCATCCCAATGAAGAAGGTTACAGGGTCATGGCATCGAGAATTTTTGAATTTTTAAAGAAAAACTTTCCAAAATTAATCTTGCCTTGACCTTTTAAGGACAATTTTTTTGAATTATTCCAGAGTTGATAAAAGATTAAAGGTCCTTCCTCTAAAAATCCTCGAAAGGCTTTTCGGGCTTTCTGGTACTTTTAGATTCTTTTTTCTTTTTTTGGGGCTAAAACGAAAATCAATTATCCACCTTGTAGCTCCTGCCTCTATAAGCCTTTCAAAATGTGTCAAAAAGGATATGGGGACAGAAGGATATAGCCTTCCTATTGAGCCTTCCTTTCTCCAATAAAAGGTTTCTCCACGAAGACTCTTAATTGGCCTTTTAGGATTAAAACCCTTGTGAGAAAGCCTTGATGTAAAAAGGGGGATAAAGCCAAAAACTGTAAGAAGTGGTTTTACACTGGAGTGGGAAAGGGCCTCTTTCAGATTTTTTAGATCAGTTTCTATGGAAAAATGGGCTCCCTTTATCCCAAGTTTTTTATAGGCCAGGAGGCTGAGACTATTTAAACAATTTATCTGGTATGATGAATATAGTTTTGCCTTTTCTGGGAAAAGAGAAAGATGCGAGATGTTTGATATTTGAAATTCAAAAAGCCCTGCCCTTACAGCACCTTTTATTAAGGACCTGAAATCATCGATTTCATCCTCAAAGATTACTGGAGGTAGTGCCCAGATGAGCCTTTTATCAAGGTTTTTTACACCCTTTAAGCCAAGAGATAGTTTGAGATTTTTCTTTGTTAGATCAACTATAATTTTATGTTGCCTATTATTTAAAAAGATTTCCCTTTCAATTTCTCTTACTGCTATAAAAATTTCGACATCTCTAGCCTTAAGGGGTTTCTGAGAAGATATACCATGTTGGATTTCATCTATTTTTTTTATAATCTTTTTTGCCTTTAAAAAAGATGCCTTAAGCCTTTCTTGACCTTTGAATTCCCTAATATGGTTTCCCCCTTTTTCTTTTTTATCTCTAATTCCTATATCTGAAAGGAAAACAAGGGCATCTTTTAGGCTTTCAGGTTTTTTTTGTAAAAAAATCCCTCTTATCTTTAGGCCCTGGTCCAGTTCCTTTACATCCTTGACCTTAAAGGCGTATTGACAGTCCTTTTTTTTAATGACAAATCTAAGTCTGTCTCCTGCCTTAATTGCCATTTTTGAAGAAATTATAATGGAGTCTTTGTCAATGTTTATCACCTTTCCAAGAAGAAGGCCTGTATTTGCAGCTCTTGTAGGGGATATGATATCTTTTGGGTTTGGACTTAAGAAAAAACCCTTGCTTTCAGGCCTTCCAAGGGCATATTTTAGTTCTTCTTGAGAAGTGCAAATTGCATCTTCGATATCATCTTCAGGACTATCAAGAATCCTTCTATAGGCCCTTACAACTGTTTCGATATAGTGTGGAGGCTTAAGCCTTCCTTCTATCTTTAGCGATGCTATGCCAATCCTTTTTATTTGTGGGATAAGTTCCAGAGCACAAAGGTCACTCATTGAGAAAAAAGCACCTTTTTTGTTTTCTAAGAAATATTGTCGTCTGCAGGGCTGAACGCATCTTCCCCTTGTGCTTGATTTTCCTCCAAAGTAACTACTAAAAAGACATAGCCCTGAAATGGTAAAGCACATGGCACCATGAATGAATATTTCAAGCTCTATCCGGCTTTTTCGGGAAATAAGTGCAATCTCTCTTAATGTCAGTTCCCTTGCAAGCACTACCCTTGAAAAACCAAGTTTTTCAGCTACCTTAACGCCAAGGCTATTGTGAATGGTCATGAGGGTGCTTGCATGGAGCCTAAGCTTCGGAAAATACCTCTTGGCAAGATATGCAACTCCCATGTCCTGGACGATGAGTGCGTCAGGACCAATAGCCTCAAGGGCAGAAAGAAGATTTATGCACTCTGAGATTTCTGACTCCTTCATCAAGGAATTTAGGGCAATAAAAACCTTTTTACCCCTATAATGGGCAGTTTCAACAAGGTCTGCTATTTCACCAATGGTAAAGTTTTTTCCATAGGCCCTTGCATTTAAAATTTTAGGGCTAATATAAATTGCATCAGCACCGGCATTGATGGCAGCGAAAAAGGCCTCCTTTGTGCCTGCTGGAGCAAGAAGTTCAGGTTTTTCAGGCGATTCCTTTAAAGAACGCATTGTTTATATGTCCCAATAGCTATCCTTTAGGCAATTTACCATGAAACCAAAGTAAAATCAGGCAAAATTAAAAACATAAAAAGGACTGTTATCAGATACTTATATTTATCATCTTTCTTTTGGTTAAGTTTTCGCTTGTTTTTATTTAGAAATAATTTCGCTTTAATTTAAATTAATATTTATGTGAAAATAGTAACAATCAATTTTGATATAGTTTTTCTTGACTTAAATAATAATTTGGTAAATAATTCATTAGCCAGATGTTGTCATTTTATTGATTTTGTGCACAAATTAACTAAGGGAGGCCTTTATGAAAAAGACAGTATGGAGCATGTGTGGAATGTGTTCTGTCCGATGCCCTATAAGGGTTGAGGTGGAACACGGGGAAGTTAAATGGATAGAGGGTAATCCACACATCTTAAAGGGCAGTCTTTGTGCCAAGGGTTCGGCAGCTCAGGCATTACAGAAGGACCCAGAAAGGCCCCAGCAGCCACTTATAAGAGTTGGCGGAAGGGGGGCTGGTAAATGGGAGCCTGTTAGCTGGTACACAGCCCTTGACTATGTGGCGGAAAAAATTGACAAAATTAGAGGGAAATATGGTGCCAGGGCCATTGTTATGAGTTGCAGAGGAGGGCCATGGCAGGACATGATAAAGGCCTTTTGTTTTGGTCTTGGCTCACCCAACTTCACAAACCATGACAGTGCCTGCGGAAGAAATGTCCATCATGCAAGCAAGTCTGTCTATGGCCTTGGAAGAAAGGGATTTATCTATGATATTGCCAATGCAAAGCATCTCATCTGTTTTGGCAGGAACATCCTTGCATCTCTTAGGGTGGCAGAGGCAAATCAGGTAATGGATATGCTTGATAATGGCGGAAGTTTCACCTATGTGGATGTTCGCCAGACCCTTACTGGGATAAAGGCCACAAGATTTTTCCAGGTGCGCCCTGGGACAGATTATGCCCTTGCCCTTGGAATGATAAATGAGGTCATAAAGCAAGAGGCCTATGACAAGGAATTTATTGAAAGATATACCACTGGGTTTGATAAGCTTGCAGAGTTCGTGGAGCAGTATGATGCCAACTGGGCAGCCAAGGAATGTGGAATAAAGGTAAAAAAGCTGAAGGACTTTGTAACGGAAATAGGCTCCCAGAGGCCAAAGGTCATCTTTCATCCAGGTTGGATGCTTTCAAGATATAAGGATTCTTTTTATGCAAGTAGATGCCTTCATATTTTGAACGTCCTTATGGGTAACGTTGAAGTTGAAGGCGGGCAGCAGTTTCCAAAGACCCCTGGAGATTGTGGAGTCAAGGGGCTTAGGGCCTTTAGCTCAAATGTAAAAAAGCCAGATGAAAAAAGGGCAGACGGTGTTGGCTGGAAATACAAGCACTTTGATGCAGGCCCTGGGCTTTTCCACCTTTTCTATGAAGCAATGGTGACCGAAGATCCTTATCCAATCAAGGGGCTTATCTGTTACAGGCACGATCCATTTACCTGTTTCCCAGATGTTGGAAGCCAAAAGGATGCCCTTGACAACTGTGAGCTTCTTGTCTCCATAGATACCCATTACAGCGAGTTCGGCTGGTATTCAGACGTTATTCTTCCAGAGTCCATGTTTCTTGAAAGGGAGACTCCTATTGCCACCCAAAAGGGCCCAAAGCCAAGATTTATCTATAGAGACAGGGCCATAGAGCCAAGGTTTAACACAAAGCCTTCCTGGGAAATCTTCAAGATGTTGGCAGATAGACTTGGTTTTGGAGATGTCTTCCCATTTTCAACTCCCGAAGAGATGTGGGCTTGGCAGCTTGAGCCAACAGGCTACAAGATTGAAGACTTTCAGGAAAAGGGCTTTGTTCCCCTTACTGACAAGCCAATAATGTATGATAGAGACAAGCTTGATGGAAAGTTTAAAACCCCATCTGGAAAGATAGAGTTTGTCAGCCAGATGCTTGAAGAAAACGGCATTCCGTCCTTTAAGCCCTATGAATCTCCCAAAAAGCCTCCGAAGGGCCGCTTCAGACTGGTCTTTGGAAGAAGTCCGGTACATGCCCACAGCCACACAATCAACAACCCTTATCTCCATGAGCTAATGCCTGAAAACACCTTGTGGATCAACAAAAGGGTTGCTGCGAGGCTTGGTATTGAAGAGGGAGACTGGGTGGATGTGGTTGGAGACAGCCAGATCGGAACCATCAGGGCACATCTTACTGAATTTATTCATCCAGAGGCAGTTTATACAGTTCACGGTTTTGGAAGGCAGGTTCCCCTCCAAAGCAGGGCTTATCACGCAGGTATGAGTGATCAAAAACTCCAAGAAGGGCTCCTTCAGATGATGGACCCGGCTGGAGGCGGGCTTTGCCTGTGTGAAAAATTTGTAACTGTGCGTAGAAGCCCAAGAAATCCAAGAAGGAGGGTGGAGCTGTGAAAAAATATATGATCTATCTAAATTCAAAGCGTTGCATAGGATGCCACGGGTGCGAGGTCCACTGTAAAGCCAATAAGGATCTGCCTGTTGGGCCTCTTCTTTGTGAAATAAGCCATGAGCCACTAAAAAGCATAAGAGGCGTTCCAAAGACGGAGTTTCACTTCCGATCCTGTTATCACTGTGAAGACCCTTATTGCGTGCCCATTTGTCCTACTGGGGCAATGCAACAAAGGGAGGATGGCATTGTTTTTGTGGAACAAGAAAAGTGTATTGGCTGTATGGCCTGTGCTGGTGCATGCCCTTGGAACATCCCCCAGTTTAATCCTGCCACAGGAAAGGCTGTAAAGTGCGACTACTGTATGGATAGGGTGGATCAAGGGCTTAAGCCTGCATGTGTCACAAAGTGCACCACAAGGGCATTAAAATTTGTCACTTTGACAGAGATATAAACTAAATGGGAGGGCCATTTAGCCCTCCTTTTTTTGCCTTTTTTTAAGGTCAAAAAGTATCCTTTCACCGTGTTTAATAGAACTTAGATACCAGTAGGCCCTTAATCTCTCTTTTTCATCTTTCTTAAGATGCCAATCAATGCCCTTAAGGGCATCAAGTTTTCTCCTGAGTTCATAAAGGCAGATGGCTGCTGTCACAGAGACATTAAGGCTTTCTGTAAAGCCAAGCATGGGAATATAGACCGTTCCGTCACAAAGCCCTCTTATGTGGTCGTTTAATCCGTCAAGCTCCTTTCCAAAACATATTGCAACAGGGCCTTTTTCCAAATCGAGTTCCCTTATATCAAATGCACCTTTTCCCCTTGTTAAAAGTGCCTTTTCTGGCGGATCTGCCGCAAATATCCTGAATCCTTTTTGTCTTAAGGCATCAAAACATGATGTTTCCGACTTGAATCTCTTTATATTGATCCACTTTTCCGCACCTATGGCCACACCAGGACTTGGGCAAAATCTATTTTCCTTTTCAATCACATAGCAGTCCTGGATGCCAAAGGCCTCAAGACTTCTCACAACTGCACTCATGTTGTGCTCATGGTAAAGATCATAAAGGATCACTGTAATAAAGCGTGTCCTTAATGAAAGGATATATTCAATGCGCTCCTTTCTTTTTTCTGTAAGGAGCGGGGAAAGAAGGGCAATTATTTCATCAGGATCAAATTTCTTTAGAAAGTCCTTCTGCATCCTTTACCATATTATCTATGATATTAAGACCCTTATCCCAAAAGCTCTTTTCCCCAATATCTATATCAAAGGGTTTTAAAAGGTTATAGGGGGTGTCACTTCCGCCTGCCCTTAAAAGTTCAAGGTATTTTTCCTTGAAGGCTTCACCCTCTTCTTTATAGAGTCCGTAAAGTGAAAGGACAAGAAGTTCGCCAAAGGCATAGGAATAGACATAACCTGGAACATGTAAAAAGTGTGAGATATAGGACCACCAGATGGAGTAATTGTCTGTAAGGGTTACACTTTTACCAAACATGGCCCTTTGAGTTTCCATCCAGTATTTGGAAAAGTCATCCACAGAAAGCTCACCCTTTTCCCTTCTGTGGTTGTGGATGGCATCCTCAAACCTGTTCATGGCAATTTGTCGAAAGACCGTGGCAAATACGGATTCTATCTTTGAAGCCAAAAGCCCTAGCTTTTCCTTTGGGCTTTTAAGCTCCTTTAATATGTCCTGAAATACCAGCATCTCTCCAAAAACAGATGCCGTCTCCGCAAGGGTTAAGGGGGTGTCGCTATTAAAATAGCCCTTTTTAGCAGAAAGGACCTGGTGAACTCCATGGCCAAGCTCATGGGCAAGGGTTTCTACATCTCTTAAGGTCCCTGCAAAATTCACGAGGACATAGGGATGAGCGGACGGAGCAACAGGATGAGCAAAGGCGCCGCTTATCTTTCCAGGGAGAATTGGTGCATGTATCCAGCCCTTTTCAAAAAAGGTCCTGGCAATATCTGCCATTTCCTCTGAGAATTTTGAAAATGCACTTAACACCATATCCTTTGCTTCATTCCATGTTACTTCCCTATCAGGAAGCCAGGGAAGGGGGGCATAACGGTCATAATCATAAAGCTCATCAAGGCCAAGGAGCCTTTTTTTTAAAAGATAGTAGCGTTCAACAATGTCATATCTTTTAGTGGATGCAGAGATGAGGGCTTCAACTGTCTCGTCTTCAAGTTCATTTGAAAGGTTCATGGAGCTAATCCAGGAAGGATATTTCCTGAGCCTATCTTCGATCATTTTATCTGCAAGAACCGTATTAAATGTATGGGTAAGGACCAGAAGGTCATCCTTTAATCCCTCTGTAAGCTCTAGACTTGCAGCCTTTCTCTTTTCCCTGTCAGGAAGATAAAGGTCCTTTAATACCTCCTCCTGGGTTCGTTTTTTGGGCCCATAACGTTGAAAGGAAAGGACCTTGTCAAAAAGATTTACCCAGCTTGATCTTCCCACTGGGCTTATCTCCACGAGGAGCTGTTCCTCTTTTTCCGACAATAAATGGGGTCTATAGCGCCTTAAGGACCTTAGATAATGCTCATAGTGAGAAAGAACATTCTCAGAAAGGAGTTTTTGCGCCTTTTCATCAGGAAGATTTGCCCATTCAAGCTCAAAAAATACAAGCTCTTTGGATATCTGGCTTACGGCCTCCTTTATCCGTTGTAAAAATGCACAAGTCGTGGGATCTTCTGTATTTGTAGAAAAGTTAAGATATGAAAATGCACCTATCTTTCCCAGCCGTTCGGACAAAAGCTCAATGGCCTTTACAAGCTCAAAAAGCCCATATGAATCAAGATCCTTTATCCTTCCAGCATACTGCTTTCTTATCTCTTGTGCCTTTTTCTGGCAATCGCCAAGTTCAGTATCTATATTTGGATCATCAATTGACTCAAAAAGATCCCTCAGGTTCCAAAGGACATGTCTTGTGCCAAGCCTTTCATTGATATCTTTTCCCATCACCATCTCCTCTCCATTTTTCGATTTATGGCAAGGTCTTTTCTATTATCTTGTCACTACCCCTTTCCTTATATCGTATCTTACACTTTATTTTTGAAAGGGTCTTTTTTTCAATTGTTTCAAAAAATTCAATGTTTATTCTTTTGTTTCCCTGTGAAAAACCCTTTAAGAGCCACTTGGCCTCTCCCTTTTGAGGAATGACTTGTGAAATTTTAGGCTCTGCATCTTTAATGTGAAGGTCCTTGGGATAATTAATTAAAAGGATCATGGTCTTTGGAGAAGTTCCCTTTGTTTTAAGTGTTATGGAAATGGTATTTTTACCAGTCAATTCCATTCTTCCTTCAATTTCACAAAAGGCAGTGCCAATAAAAAATAAAAGAAAAAAAGCAATGAAGGTAGAAATATATGGCCCTTTTCTTTTCATTTTAGATCCCCTTTTCCCTTGATTTCTGATCCAGGCAAAAAACGCCCTATTTTTTTGTCAAAGTGATACCCTCCTTTAGACCAAAGCTCTTCTACCTGTTCTAAAATATCCCTCACGCCAGAAACACCAGAGAGGAGGTCATAGGCATCAAGTATCTCCTCATCCTCTATTTGTCTGTTACAATTTTTGTCTGCCCAGTGGCATTTATCAATTAAAAGGTGACTGTCCCCAGAGGTTTCAATGGAAATAGCCTGGTTTGATTTAATGGTGATCTTACCTCGAAACCTTAAGACCTTCTTTTTTGTACTTTTTTTTAGTTGGCAGATATAGACAAACTTTTTTCGTCCAACTTCTCCTTGGTATAGCCATTTTAATTTACCTGGCCTTTTGGAAGAACTTTTTGGAACAGCCTTTGTTATTAAAAGGCTTCTTGGAATATCTTCACTGACTAAAAGGGCAGTATTTGTCCTTGGATGAATAGATATATTTAAGACAACCGGAAATTTTGTATAGGGCCAGCACCTTTCCGGAAGTATCCTTTGGGCCGATATAGAAAGCTCTCCCTTTGTCTGGGAATAAAATATGTAAGATCCCAAAAGGGCCCCTAAAATAAAACCAGCAACTAGTAAAGATAGACTTTTCCAGGACCAGGGTCTTTTTCTTATCTCACTTTCTGGGATATCTTTATTTTCTATGTTTTTTTCTTGGTTTTCTTCACGAACTTTTTTTTCAAGGATGTCTTCAAGGCTTACGCCAAGGGTTTCTGCAAGCTTTATGGCATTTTCTCGCTTTATGCTAGGGTATCTTTTGTTTTCCCACCTTGAAATAGTATCAGTAGTGACTCCAACAACAGTTGCCACATAGAGTTGAGTAAGTCCCCTTTCCTCCCTGATCTTTTTTACCCTATGGCCATCAAGGCTTACTGTGGCAGAGTTTTGGTTTAGAGCCATTTCGAGCAAATTTTAACCTATTGAAATTAAAGAAATTTTAACCGACACGGCCTACATCTAGTCGTCATATCACTGTATCTATAGGTATTTAACCCGATGTCCATTGTTTTATCAAATTTTTAAGCCTATGGTCAAATCAAAAGTAAAATCAAAAAGGAGGAAAAATTATGAAGAAAAAAGAGATGAAAAGAATGGAAGAAAAGAATGTGTTTCCAAGGATCAGAAAAGGTGTTTTGGGTGTTGTTCTGTCAAGTCTTTTAATGGCAGGTTCTGGAGCAGTTTTGGCGAAAGATTCAAACTCAACCTCTAAAATTCCTGATGTCATAAACATAAATACCCAAAAGTCCTGTCCTGATTTGGAAGGAATAGGCAAGGATAAAAAGAGTGTTGAAGGATTTACGCATAAGGCACACATTCAGTATTTGCAAAAGGAAGAAAAAAATGCCTTTGTATGCGCCACTTGCCATAAAGGTGCAAAGACAGAAGAAGAGATTATTAAAAGTGATAAGTGCAAGAGACTGTCTGAGGAATTTAAGGAAGTGGGTGGTGCATCCCATTTCACGAAGTACTTTCATGACAGTTGCAAAAACTGCCATAAGAGTCGCAAAAAAGAGGGCAAGGCCACAGGACCGGTTTCCTGTAAGGGTTGCCATGCAAGAAAAGGAGGTGAAAAGTAATGAAAAGGTCTAAAAAGACAAGTTTAGGATATATTGCCACACTTTTTGTTTCGCTTTTTCTTGTTTGCCTTTTATCTGCAAATGTCTTTGCCGGAAGCAAGGTAAAGGGCGAGGTGTCTGATGTAATTAATGATATGGCCACTTGTGAGAAAAATGAGGATTTAAAGGCAAAAGGCCTTTGTGAGATTTTGTATCAGGGTGAAAAGGGCCCTTCTTCCATAATAATTTTGGGAAAAAAGGAGATCTCTCTAGAAGAAGGAGACCCAATCATCCTTAAATCAAAGAATAAGGGAAAGATAACTGCCAAATTGATAGGCGAGGGTGAAAAGTTTGATAAAGATAAGCTCAAGGAGTGCAAGGAAATAATAATCTGGAAGACAAAAGAAAGGCTTTTTTTCATTGAACCTTCAAAGGAGTTTACCCTTAATAAAGGTGATATTGTCCGTATGAAGGTAAAAAGGAAGGTTCAAAAGGTGGAAGGTTGTTAAAAAAAGGGGCTGGTATAAAGCGGCTAGCAGGTTCTTTGGGGGCTTTATGCCCCCTTTTTTATTTCTCTTTAATGGAAATCGAGCCTATAAAGGCCCTTATAGTCTTAATTGAAGGAGAAAATCCGCTTTTTTCATATTTTGGAAGTTCCCTTTGAAGGATTTCAATCTGTTTTTTTAGTCCCTTTACTGTCTGGTTGCAATCCCACAGATAATCAGGAAAATCCTTTAGGACATTTAATTTAACTTCAAGATCAATGATATATTTTTGATCATCGCTTATGCCTTGATAAAAGTATTTGAGTTCATCCTTTGAAACGCACAAAATATCCTTTGTAAGCCTTCCAATGAAGCCAACTCCTGTCCCGTTTTTAAATGAAATCTTTTCAAATGAAATTGAAAAGTCATTTAGTCCTGGTCTTGGAGGAAGGATATCCACAGGGGCCGTTAAATAAATTCTGTCTCCTTTTAATGCCCGTTTGAACCTTTCAACTGCAATTTTTACAGTTAAATCCCCTTCTCTAAGCCACATATCAAGAAATTCCTTTAAGGGGATTACTCTTAAAATGATTGTTTTATCCTTTGAAAAAAATAGACAGTGGGAAGGGCAGGGGGGCTTCCCCTTTTTGACGTGTGAAGAAAATGATATCCTCGGAACTACGTTCTTAATAAGCCTTTTCCCAATAATTTTTTCATCAAATGATATTTCATCTGGGAAAATGGGTAGGGTGCTCAAATGAATTGGATTTAACTTTTTCCCCCTTATTTCAAATACCCTTAAAATCCTTTTGGTCGGGCAACAAAGGGGATCATTCTTTTTATGTTCAATAAGGCCAAGATAGATACGGCCATGATCCTGTAAGGAAAGGTACCTGACTTTGACCCTGTCACCAAGGTCCTTATGGCAAAGGGGTTTCCAGATATTTTTCTCTTTTTTTAAAATGAAAAGCCTCTTATAGACCCCACTGCCCCCGAGATTATAAAAAAGGACTACAGCCGCTATCTTTTTACCACCCCAGTCTGTTATCTCATAGACTGGTTCAAGTCCTGCAATTATCCCTTTTTCTTTAAATTTCCAATCTCTTAAAGTTATGGTACCATCCTTTATTTCCTTTAATGGCAAGATAAGGGTCTTAAATGGAAAATCCTCTGAAAAGGAAGATGATGTTGACAGGAAAAAATTGTTTAAGACAATAAAAATCATAAAGAAAAGAAGAAATCTTAAGAATCGTCCATTCTCTTTCATATTTAATCTCCAAAATTTTTTGAGGAACTTACATCAGCCAGTGGAGAAATTAAAGTCATATTGACTTTTTTGGAATATTGGCTTCATCCTTGTTGCAATCTTTTTTAAACCACTTAAAATAAGACTTGTCTTTTCAAATAGCCCGGGTGGTGGAACTGGTAGACACAAGGGACTTAAAATCCCTTGGGGCTTTGTCCCCGTGCGAGTTCGAGTCTCGCCCCGGGCAATATCCACCTTCACCCCAAACATATCAAAAAGACACCAGATACCATAAGGCATGCCCCAAATAGTCTAAATGAAAGTCCTGGCTCTTTAAAGAATATACAGCCAATTAGGACCCCAAAAAGGACACTCATTCTTTTCACTGCAATCATCAAGGCAGCAGGAGCAAGGCTGATTGCCCACATGTGGGTTATCACCATTAAGGATTGGGTAAGTCCAACAAAGATTACGCCCTTTGTGGATTTTTTTATAATTTCGACAGGATTTATCTTAAAAAGGAAGGACAAAATAAAGGTTGAAAAAAGTCCATGGGCAATAAAGTAGAAGCTTGCAAAGAAGATGGGGTTTGAGTGCAAAATGGCAAGTTTTCCAAGGACAGATGTAATTGAATAAATAAAGGCCACAAATAGCATGAGTATCGAACCCTTTTCTTTTATCATGGCCCTAAAAGGTCCAAAAAGCCCTGAACTCAAACTTGGAAGATAAAGGGTGTAGCTTCCAATAACTATTAAGAGAATTCCAGCGATTCCATTTAGGTTCAGGTGTTCATTTAGAATAATCGCCCCTGTCAAGATCATAAATGCAGGCGTAAAGGCAAGAAATGGAATTGTTAACGAAAGGGGAGATATTCTTAATGCCTTCATGTAGAGGATAAGGGCCAAGGTTTCTAGGGGGAGCAATATGAAAAGGGTTTTCCAAAAAGTATGGTCTAGAGCCGGAAAACCCTTAAGTACCAGCAATGGGGCTAGAAAAAGAACTGGAGCTATGACGCGTCCAATAGCCATTTTGATGGTGCCAAGTGGTCTTAGATAGGCCTTTGTAAGGGCATCGCTAGTTGCAGTAAAAAGTGCAGTTCCAAGGGCAATAGGTAACCAATACATTTTATTAATTAGCTTTTAAATAATTCATTTGTTTATAAAATTGAACGAGAATTCATTTCCTTCTTGACAAGGAAAAGATGATAATAAATCATTTTAGGCAAATATTAAAATTCTCGATACATCTATACAGAGGGGAAATTCCAAGTCTTATATTAAAATTTATGGGCGATTTTTTATTTTCACCCTATTAGCGGTAGCATGTCCTTTTTAGATTTTTTTAACGCCAATCCACAATTGGATAGCTTCTTATTGGCAATGAATCAAGCGGGATGCTACAGATTAATATTTTCGTTGAAAGGCTTTGGAGAAGCCTGAAGCAAGAATTTATATACATACGTGAGTTTAAGAATGCTAGGGAGCTTCGAGAAGGCTTAAGAAGCTATTTTGAGTTTTACAACCAGGAAAGATTTCACCAGGGGCTTGATAACAAGACTCCTGATGAAGTATATGAATTTTCAAAGGCAGCTTGATGGACAGGAAGGCGAACAAAAAACTTCAAAAAAACTGTCTAAATTTTGGGTACCATTTCAGATTTTCAAACAGAGGAAGTCATTGCCCTGGATAATAACGAAAGTGAACTTTTCTTTCTGGAACAACGGTTTTTGAAATTTGAAAATTCCAGTTTCTTTTTAGGAGACATTAGGGACAGGGA
>JALXCD010000121.1 GCA_026991135.1 Deltaproteobacteria bacterium
GAATTAAATAAAGAAAAGGGGGTTACTTCTCAGAACAAAAAGGCGTGGGATGAGTGCATTTCCAGAATGAAGAAAAGGATAAGGCTAAAGCACATGTCTTACCGAACTGAAAAAGCCTATTTTTCATGGGCTGAGAGATTTATGCATTTTACGGATTTTAAGGAGCTGACATCTCTCACTAGCCATGATTTGCAAAACTATTTGATACACCTGGCAGTTGAAAGACAGGTGGCCCCTTCGACTCAAAATCAGGCATTGAATGCTCTGGTCTTTCTTTTTAGAAATGTCCTCGAGATAGATGTAGAAGATGCCATAGATGCCGTAAGGGCCAAGGAAAAAAGACGCCTTCCCGTGGTGTTATCTCAAGATGAAGTGCAAAGGATAATGGAGAATCTGACAGGTGTTTACAAGCTGATAGGTAAGCTCATTTATGGATGTGGACTCAGGCTCCAAGAGGCGGTGACGCTAAGGGTAAAAGATATTGACCTTACAAGGCTGGTTCTAACAGTTAGACAAGGAAAGGGAGACAAGGACAGGGTCACTGTTCTTCCGGAAAGCCTTGTTGAGCCCCTGAAGGAGCATCTGGTATCCATCAGAAAGATTTACGAAAAGGACAGAAAGGATGATATACCTGGTGTTTATCTCCCAATGGGGCTTGGAAAAAAGTATCCAGATGCAGGAAAGAGCTGGGAGTGGTTCTGGGTATTTCCATCAAAGAGGCTTTCCATAGATCCAGTTTCAGTAGTTGTAAGAAGGCATCATATTAATCCTTCTGCCATGCAACGGGCATTTAAAAAAGCAATAAAGAAAGCCGTGATACCCAAAAATGCAAGTGTACATTCATTGAGGCACAGCTTTGCTACACATCTATTGGAATCAGGCTATGATATTAGAACAGTGCAAGAGCTTTTGGGGCACAAACATATCCAGACCACCATGATTTATACCCATGTTGCAAAGAAAAATATCCTTGGCGTGGTCAGTCCCCTTGATAAAATGTAACAAATTTCTAAAAATCTTTAAGGCCTCCCCTTTCTTTTTGTAAATAAAATCAAGCAGATAAAAAAGGAAACCGCAGAAAAGATAACTATGGTCTGTCTTATTCCGATCTCGTCTGCAATTTTTCCCTGTAAAAGGCTTCCAAAGGGGAAAAGGCCCATAAAAGATGTAGTGAAAAGGCCCATTAGCCGCCCCCTCAATTCGTCCTTGGCCTCTATTTGTAGGATGCTTATTGCACTTGTTGAGGTGATTACCATGATAAATCCGCTGATAAATAAGAAAATACAGGCCTCAAGGAAGTTTTGAGAAATCGCAAAAAGGCAAAGGGATAATGGAAAAAGGAAACAGCCGAGAAGCCACCAGCTCTTTCTGTTGCCGCCATGCCCAAATATGGCCACAAAGATTGCGCCAAAAAGCGCGCCAAGGCCGTTTGCAGCACACATGAAGCCATATTCTTTTGCATTAAGTCCGAGGATATTACGTCCAAAGGATGGTAAAAGTATTGAATATGGAAGAAGCATGATTCCAAAGGCCATTATGGCCAGAAGGATTTTTAAGAGAAAGGGACGCCTTCTAATAAAATAGAAAAGCTCCTGAAAAGATACTATTATGGATTCTCCTTTATTGCCAAGGGGTTCGTCAAAGGCCTTGTATCTTTTTTTTATAAAGAAAAGTGAGCACATTATTGCAAGGGCAGAGTCAGCCTTAAAATAAAAGCAATCTGCCATGAGACCTGCACTCATAAGGATGCCCGCAAGGGCAGGGCCACAAAATCTTGCAATGTTGAAAACGGTTGAGTGAAGGGCAATGCCATTGGTGATATCTTTTCCCCCAACAAGGTCAAATACAAGAGACTGCCTTGCAGGAACTTCAAAGGACATGCCTGTACCAAGAAGAAGGGCAAGAAAAAGTATCCAGGAAAAGGTAATTTGATGGGTCTGGACTAGAAAGCCAAAGGCCATTGCCTGTATAAAAATCAGGGTATGGATCAAGAGTAAAAACGAGACCTTCGGGAATCTGTCTGCAAAAAGCCCGCCCATTATTGAAAAAAGAAGGACTGGAAGCCCTGAAACTGCCCCGAGAATTCCCACGTGAAAGGAGGAGCCAGTAAGCTCAAGGACAAGCCACCTTTGGGCAGTGCCCTGGACCCATGTGCCAAGAAGGGAGATGGCCTGCCCGATTATAAAGACCCTGAATCCTAAGTGTCTAAGGCTTGAAAGGGCCTTTGGGTAGCCCTTGTTTTTGATCATGAAAGGGAGTTTACACTTTTCGCAAAATCCTTTGCAAAATATGTGATAATAAGGTCTGCTCCTGCCCTTCTGAAAGCCATGAGGGATTCGAAGACGACCTGTTTTTCTGAAAGCCATCCGTTTTGAGATGCAGCCTTTATCATGGAGTATTCCCCGCTTACCTGATAGGCAGCAATCGGGAGGGTAAATTCCTGTCTCAGTAGGCTTATGATGTCCAAATAGGGCATTCCTGGTTTTACCATCAGGATGTCGGCACCTTCTTCCATGTCGAGGGTGGCTTCTCTTAGGGCTTCGCGTCTATTGGCAATATCCATCTGGTAGGAACGCCTGTCTCCAAATTGTGGTGCACACTCTGCTGCGTCCCTAAAGGGGCCGTAAAAGCTAGATGCATATTTTACTGCATAGGACATTATAGGCACATGTTCAAAGCCGTTTTCATCAAGGGCTTCACGAATGGCTCCAACCCTTCCGTCCATCATGTCAGATGGGGCAACCATGTCAGCTCCGGCCCTTGCATGGGATAATGCAATCTTCTGCAAAAGTTCCAAAGTAGCATCATTTTCAACCCTGAAATGGCCTTTCTTTTTATCCTTTATCACCACTCCACAATGGCCATGGGATGTATATTCACAAAGGCATACATCAGTAATAACGACAAGCTCAGGAACCTCCTTCTTTATGGCCTCAATAGCCCTTTGAACTACTCCTGACTTTATCCAGGCATGGGAACCCTTTGAATCTTTCTTTTCAGGAATGCCAAAAAGAAGGATGGCGTGTATCCCTACATCATAGGCCTCTTTGGCCTCCCTGATAATATTTTCAACAGACATCTGATAGACGCCTGGCATGGAGGATATGGGTTCCTTAACATTCTTTCCTACAGTAACAAAAAGGGGATAGATGAGGTGGTCAGTGGAAATAGATGTTTCCCTGACCATTGCCCTTAATTTGTCTGTTTGCCTCAACCTTCTTGCTCTATATTCTGGAAACATCATTTGAAAAGCCACTCCTTGATCTTTGATATTACAGGTTCTTCGTCCTTTAGTTCTTTAATGCAATCGTTACAACCTGCATCCTGAAATTTTTCCTGGTCTTCTTTTGAAAAATCAGGACAAATGACAATAATTGGAATCTTTTCAGTACTGGCGGACTGTTTTAAAAGCACACTCACAGATTGCGCATTAAGGATAGGAACATTTTTCCTTATCACAATAAGATCAGGTACTTCTTCCCTGGCAATATCAAAGCCCGCCTGGCCATCTTCTGCAACAATAAGCTTGAATTGCACCTCTTTGGCGATTTTGGAAAGAACATTTCTGGCTTCGGGTTTGTCATCCACCAATAATACAACTGGCTTATCGCTCATGGGATGTCTCCTAATTTTCGGATTCGTAGCAGATGCGAATCAGCCTATTTATAAAGAGTTCGGGATTTTCAACAGCATCCTTTGGTATATTAAACTGATTTTGGCCCGTTTTTTCCCTTATAAGAGTAAGGCCATATTCAAGGATGCTTATTAACCTTTCGCAGTGGGTGTAAAGGCTTGCTGGGTCAAACTTACATGCCTCAAGGATCTTATCTATGGCAGGGTCATCAAAGGTAATTTCAATATCACATCTATTTTGAAAGGATGTTTCGTAGCTTTTTATTTGTTGAATCCAGAAAAGCACATTGGAAGATGCCTCTTCTACAGTAAGATCCTCTCTCAGGCAAAGATGTGCGATAAGCTCTTTTCTCATCTCGTTAAGGGAAATTCCCTGGTCTTTCCAAGAGGGCAATTTTTTAAGTGACAAGCCCTTAATGATCTCTTCCTTTTCTTCTTGAATAAGGGCCTCATATCGCTTTATTCGTTCCTGAGCATAAGGATTATCAAGAAGCCTTTTTAGTTCCCTTTCTGGATCTTCCACAAGTCTTTTTGTAACAACCAGAAAGTCAACATCAGTGGAAGGAAGCGCCTTTTCAAAGGGTAATAGTGCCCTTTCAATGACACTTACAAGGGCCCTTGCACCTGTTTTTTCCTGATAGGCCTTCTGGGCAAGAAGCCTCAGGGCATCTTCCTCGAATTTTAGATCAATACCATATGCCTTAAAGTCCTGCTTTTTGCTTACAATAACAGGGCTTTTGGGGTTTTTTAGTATCTCAAAAAGGTCATTTTCAGTAAGCTCTTCAAGGACTGCAATTACCGGAAGCCTTCCAATGAACTCATTTTCAAAGCCAAATTCCACAAGGTCCTGAGGCTTAACCTTTTTAAGCCAATATTCTTCATCTTTGAGGTCAATATCTGCTCCGAATCCGATCCCTTGCTTGGATAGCCTTTTTTTAATGATTTCTGAAAGGCCATTAAAGGCGCCACTTACTATAAAGAGGATGTTCTTGGTATTTATGGTCTTTTTCATCCTCTTTCCAGTCTTTCTGAAGTGCTCAATGGCCTCAAGCTGAGAAATCGGGTCATGGGGGGTCTTAAGATCAACTTCTGTCTCTTCAAGGGGTTTTAAAAGGGCACGCTGAACCCCTGCGCGGGAGACATCAGGCCCTCTAAATCCCTCCGAAGATGCAATCTTATCTATCTCGTCAATATAGACTATTCCATATTGGGCCCTTTCAATGTCTCCATCTGCCTCCTTGACAAGGTCCCTTATAAGGTCTTCAACATCAGCACCCACATAGCCTGTTTCACTGAATTTAGTGGCATCCCCTTTTACAAATGGGACCCCAAGCTTTGCTGCAATGAGTTTGATGATATAGGTTTTACCAACACCTGTGGGACCTATGAGGATGATATTGTTTTTGATATTTCCAACAGGATGCCTGTGTTTTCCCTTTTTATGCAGATAAGAAATCTTGTTGAAATGGGTACAAATCTTTGTGGCTAAAATGGCCTTTGCCTCATCCTGCCTTACAACATATTCATCAAGATAGGCCTCAAGATCTTTGGGTTTTAGATTGAAATTGATAACAGAATTTGTCTTTTTACTGGTGGAGGTGCCGTCTGTTTCTTCTGGCTTTGCCTGGCCTGGAAAGACCATCTGGGATATGACCTTTACCCTTCCGCCATACTTTTTGGCCAGATACTCGCTTATTTCTTTCTCTAGGGCCTTTTGAGACGGAAAGGGGCGTTCTCTTTCATCTTCAAGCTTTTCACCAGGGCCCTTCGGGGAATTTTTTGAGGCACCTTCTAAAAGCTTGTTAATTTCTGGTTTTTCATGGGCCTTCTGGGCTTCATCCCGTGAAGGCTTTTGGGCCTTTTTGCCCTTATCATTCATGTTCATTGAAGTCACTTTAACACAGCCAAAATCTATTCTCAACTTTCTGGACTTTTTATTTTTCATGTTTTCAGTTACTATTTCTTCTAAAAATCTTTTTCTTTTATTCAAAAAAACTTTAATCTTAAGAGGTTATAAATGTCATCAACTCATAAAAATTTAATTATTGTTCTTGATTTTGGCTCTCAAACCACCCAGCTAATTGCCAGAAGGGTGAGAGAAGCAAATGTTTACTGTGAGATTCACCCATTTAATATAAGCCTTGAAAGGCTTAAGGCAATGGCTCCCAAGGGGATAATTCTTTCAGGAGGGCCATCCAGTGTTTATGACAAGGATGCACCAAGGGTGGAAAAAAGGCTATTTGAGCTGGGAATCCCCATTCTTGGTATCTGCTATGGGATGCAGCTTACAAGCTATCTTTTGGGCGGTAAGGTTGAAAGAAGTGATCACAGGGAATATGGCCATGCGAAATTGATAATTGACGAGCCAGATGAGATATTTCATGGCCTTTCAACAGGAGAGCCCGGCCATCAGGTATGGATGAGCCACGGGGATAGAATCGAAAGGCTTCCGGAAGGCTTCAAGGCCCTTGCCCACAGCAAATCGAGCCCTTTTGCCGCAATAGTCCACGAAAAACTCCCTATCTATGGTGTTCAGTTTCATCCCGAGGTGGTGCATACGGAAATAGGTATGGATTGCCTTTCAAACTTTATATTCAGGGTTTCAAGGTGTGAGCCAGACTGGACCATGGAGAACTTCGTGGAGGTCACAACCCGTGACATTTCTGAAAAGGTAGGTGAAGGAAAGGTAATATGTGCCTTGTCAGGTGGAGTTGACTCCACGGTTACCGCCCTTTTGATCCACAGGGCCATAGGGAAAAGGCTTACCTGTGTCTTTGTAAATAATGGCCTTTTAAGGAAAAACGAGCCTGAGACCGTTTTGAATTTTTTGAAGCAGTTCGATCTCAACGTGCGCTATGTGGATGCAGAAGAAAGGTTTCTTGAAAAACTTAAAGGTGTGGAAGATCCAGAAAAAAAGAGAAAGATAATAGGAAATGAATTTATAAAGGTCTTTGAAGAAGAGGCTGGAAAGATCGGCAAAGTCGATTTTCTGGCGCAGGGAACCCTTTACCCGGATGTTATTGAAAGCGTTTCATTCAAGGGGCCGTCTGCCACCATCAAGAGCCATCACAATGTAGGAGGGCTTCCAGAGGTCATGAAGCTTGACCTCATCGAGCCTTTGAGGGAGCTTTTCAAGGACGAGGTTAGAAAGGTGGCAAAAGAACTTGGTATGCCATATGAGCTCATAAACAGGCACCCTTTTCCCGGTCCGGGCCTTGCCATAAGGATTCTTGGAGAGGTCACCAAGGAAAGGCTCGAGATATTAAGAGAGGCCGATGCAATAGTCATTGAGGAGATGAAGGCATCTGAATGGTACTGGAAGGTTTGGCAGTCCTTTGCAGTCCTTTTGCCAATAAAGACTGTGGGGGTAATGGGGGATGAAAGGACCTATGACCATGTGGTGGCCCTTAGGGTCGTTGACAGCCAAGATGCAATGACTGCAGATTGGACAAGGCTTCCCTATGAGCTAATGGGAAGGATTTCAAATAGAATTATCAACGAAGTCAAGGGAGTAAATAGGGTCTGTTACGACATAAGCTCAAAGCCTCCGGCTACCATTGAATGGGAGTAAAATTTGGAGCATCAGAATATGTTTACACATCTTCACTTACATACCGAGTATAGCCTCCTGGATGGGGCCATAAGGCTTAAGGACCTTTTTAAAAAGGCAAAAGAATATGGCTATGAAAGTGTTGCCATTACGGATCATGGCAACATGTACGGAGTGTTGAAATTTTATGAAAAGGCCAAAAAGGAGGGGATAAAGCCCATCATTGGCTGTGAGCTTTATGTGGCTCCAAAAAGCAGAAAGGACAGGAGTGCAAAGAGCCAGTCAGAGGCTGCCTATCACCTGGTCCTTCTAGCCATGAATGAAAAGGGTTACAAGAATCTCATGAAGCTTGTAACCATCGCAAATTTTGAAGGTTTTTACTATAAGCCAAGGATTGATAAGGCCCTTTTGGAAGAGATAAACGAAGGATTGATTGCCCTTTCGGCCTGTCTTCACGGCGAGGTGAGCAACTGTCTCCTAAGGGGAGATGAAAATAAGGCAATAAGCCTTGCCGAGACCTATGCAAGTATATTTAAAGATAGATTTTATCTTGAGCTTCAGGAAAACGGGATTCCCGAGCAGGCCGAGGTGAATAGAGCCCTTTTGGATATTGGAAAGAGACTTGGTATCCCAGTAGTTGCGACAAATGACTGCCATTACCTTAACCGGGAAGACGCCGACGCCCACGATGTCCTTTTGTGTATCCAGACTGGAAAGACCGTGAACGACCCCAAACGGATGAAGTTTTCGACAGACATGCTCTATTTTGCCCCACCTGAGGAGATGAAAAGTCGCTTTTCATGGTGCGAGGAGGCAATAAGCCAGACTCAGGAGATTGCTGCAAGATGCAACGTGGAGATAGAGACAGGGAAACATCACTTTCCAGTCTTTACAATTGATGAAGGCACCACCTATGAAGAGGAGTTTGAAAAAAGGGCACGGGAGGGCTTTAGAAATAGGCTTAAACGGCTTAATTTATCAGATCAAGAGCTTAAGACCTATGAGGAAAGGCTAGCAGAAGAGCTTCAAATCATAAAGGAGAAGGGCTTTTCCTCATATTTTCTGATAGTTTCCGATTTCATTAACTGGGCAAAGAAAAAGGGGATTCCTGTTGGGCCTGGAAGGGGCTCGGCAGCAGGCTCCCTTGTTGCCTATTCAATGGGTATTACAGACCTAGATCCTGTAAAATACGGCCTTTTCTTCGAGCGTTTCCTGAATGTTGAAAGGATATCCTTGCCGGATATCGATGTGGATTTTTGCATGTCCAGAAGGGATGAAGTTATAGAGTATGTCACGAAGAAATATGGCGGAGAAGACCATGTTGCCCAGATAATTACCTTTGGTCAGATGAAGGCAAGGGCGGTCATAAGGGACGTAGGAAGGGGCCTTGGGATGAGCTATCAGGAGGTGGATAGAATTGCAAAGCTTGTCCCTGAAAGGCTAAATATCAGCCTTGAAGAGGCAATAAGGCTTGAGCCAAAGCTCATGGAGCTTTCCAAAAAGGATGAAAGAATCTCCCGCCTCTTGACCATTGCAAAGGCCCTTGAGGGACTTCCAAGGCACTCTTCAACCCATGCGGCAGGTGTGGTCATATCGGACAAGCCCATGATGGAATACCTTCCGCTCACCAAAGGGCAGGAGGGTGAGACCATTACCCAGTTTGACATGAAGGATGTCGAAAAGGTGGGGCTTATAAAGTTTGATTTTCTGGGCCTTAAAACCCTTACTGTCATTGACACAGCCCTAAAGCTCATTGAAAGGCATCATGGGGAAAGGATTGATCTATCTTCCATACCCCTTGATGACGATAAGACCTTTGAGCTTTTGAAAAGGGGCGATACCACGGGAGTATTTCAACTTGAAAGCTCTGGCATGAAGGAGCTTATAAGGAGGCTTAAGCCAAGTACCTTTACGGATCTCATAGCCCTTGTAGCCCTTTATAGACCCGGGCCCCTTGAAAGCGGAATGGTAGATGACTTTGTAAAGAGAAAGCATGGTGAAGTGGAGGTGGAGTATCTCCTTCCGGAGCTAGAGCCGATTCTTAAGGAAACCTATGGAGTAATTGTCTATCAGGAGCAGGTTATGAAGATTGCCCAGGAGCTCGCTGGCTATAGCCTTGGAGAGGGAGATCTTTTAAGAAGGGCAATGGGAAAAAAGATTCCAGAGGTCATGGAGGCCCAGAAGGACCGCTTTATGAAGGGTGCCCTTGAACGTGGGGTTGACCCAAAAAAGGCAGAGACCATTTTTGATCTCATGGCAAAATTTGCTGGATATGGCTTTAACAAGAGCCATTCTGCTGCCTATGCCCTTATTGCCTACCAAACTGCATATCTAAAGGCAC
Source organism: Deltaproteobacteria bacterium (assembly GCA_026991135.1). GTDB lineage: Bacteria > Desulfobacterota > Dissulfuribacteria > Dissulfuribacterales > QOAL01 > JAADCZ01. The sequence goes on from JALXCD010000121.1 coordinate 9,525, forward strand.
ACTATCCAATCCCATTCATGACATCCCTTCTTTCAAATGAGCTTGGAAATACAGATGGTGTTGTAAAATTTCTTGCAGAATGCAGGGCTTCTGGGATTGAAGTCCTTCCTCCAGATATAAACAAGAGCGAAGAGGGGTTTACCATCGAAGGGGAAAAGATTCGTTTTGGCCTTGCTGCTGTAAAAAATGTGGGGGAAAGTGCCATCCAGAGCATAACAACCGAGAGGGAGAAAAAGGGGCATTTCAAGGACCTTGAAGATTTTATTTCAAGGGTAGATCTCAGAAAGGTTAATAAGAGGGTCATGGAAAGCCTCATAAAATCAGGTGCCCTTGACTCCTTTGGACTAAAAAGGGCTCAGATGTTTGCCTGCCTTGACGAGCTTTTGGAATTTGGACATAAGAAACAGCGTGAAAAAAGCCTTGGTCAAAAAAGCCTCTTTGACCTTAAAGAGACATCTTCTTCCATGTCACAGTTTTCCTTAAAGCTTCCCGAGGTTGAGGAATGGCCCGAGCTTGAGCTTCTTTCAAAGGAAAAGGAGGCCCTTGGTTTTTATATAAGCGGCCATCCCCTCGATGCCTATCATGATGAAATAATGCGTCTTTCTCCCTTGAATACCGAGCGATTAAAGGACGTTCCAGAAGGTTCGAGGGTTGGTATTTGTGGAATTGTGCGTTCAAAAAAAGAAAAGCTTACAAAAAGGGGAGACAAGATGGCCTTTTTGGTATTTGAGGACCTTTTTGGCTCAATAGAGATACTTTGTTTTTCCGAGGTTTTTTTACGGTCAAAGGAGGTTATTGAATCGGAAAAACCGCTTTGGATTGAGGGAATTCTTAAAAAAGAGGGAAACGAAGGGGAAGGGAGCCAGATAAATATAAAGATGGTGGCAGAAAGAATTGAGCCACTTCAAGATGCATGTAAGAAAAGGACCACTGGAGTTATCATCGAGCTTAATGAAAATGAGCATTCTAGGGCAATTCTTGATGAATTAAAGGGCCTTCTTTTAAAGAATGCAGGAGGACTTCCTGTTATATTGAAGGTCAAAGTAGGTGAAAAAGGGCAGGTAGAGCTTGAGCTTCCTGAGGAGTTCAACTCCAGCCTTAATGATGAGTTTATAAAGGAAGTTACTGATATACTGGGCTATCCAGGGATTAGGCCAAGATATGAAATGTGAATGTGATTCACTAATTTTGAGCACCTGCCCCTTTTAATTCAGGGCAGGTGCTTTTTTACGCCTTTTTTATCCTAGTATTTCTTTTAAATCCTCATCGGGTGTCTTTATTGGCATGATGTTATAGTTTTGAACAAGGACATTCAAGACATTTGGACTTACAAAGGCCGGAAGGCTTGGTCCAAGCCTCATGTTTTTGATTCCAAGGGCAAACAGGGTAAGAAGTATTGCAACTGCCTTTTGCTCATACCAGGAAAGGATCATTGAAAGAGGAAGATCATTCACGTCGCAGTTAAAGGCCTTTGAAAGGGCAACTGCAATCTGGATGGCAGAATAGGCGTCATTGCACTGGCCGATATCAAGAAGCCTTGGAATCCCCTCAATGTCTCCAAGTTTTTTGTCAAAAAAGCGGAACTTTCCACATGCAAGGGTAAGTACAATGCAGTCTTCAGGAACCTTTTCAACAAATTCTGTATAGTAATTTCTTCCTGGCTTTGCCCCGTCACAACCTGCAACTAGGAAAAAGTGCCTTATCTTTCCGGCCTTTACTGCCTCAATTACCTTGTCTGCAACGGACATAACCGTATTTCTTGCAAAGCCCACCATTACAGTGCCCTTGTCAGTATCTTCCTTGAAGCCTTCGCACTCTAGGGCCTTTTCAATGACAGGGGTAAAGTCCTTGTCGGCAATGTGCTTTACTCCTGGCCAGCCAACAAGACCAGTAGTGAATATCCTGTCAAAATAGGACTCCTTTGGCTTCTGGATACAGTTTGTAGTCATGACGATTGGCCCTGGAAATTCAGCAAATTCTTTTTGTTGATTTTGCCATGCAGTTCCATAGTGGCCGTAAAAATGAGGGTATTTTTTAAGTTCAGGATAGCCATGACATGGAAGCATCTCGCCATGGGTATAGACATAAATACCCTTACCCTCGGTCTGCTTCAAAATAAGCTCAAGGTCCTTAAGATCATGTCCTGAGACAAGTATGGCCTTTCCCTTCTTGGCCCCTAAAGGAACTTCAGTTGGGACAGGATGGCCATAATTTTTGGTATTTGCATTATCGAGTAGCTCCATTGCCTTTAGATTAAGCTCTCCCACCTTAAGTGCCAGGCTAACCCAATCTTCAAGGGACATGTCCTTGTTAAGGGTCTTGGCAAAGACCTCGTGGATATTTTTATAGTGCTCTTCATCCTCTTCACCGAGAATCTGGGCATGGTCCGTATAGGCACAGACCCCCTTTAATCCATAGATAATGGTTTCTCTAAGGGACCTTTTGTCTTCATCCAGGTCTCCGTTTGAAAACACTCCATGCATCTCGCCCTGGCGCACCATCTCTTCTTTGTTGTTTCCAAGCTCAAAGGTTGCAGGGCCTTCTGGAAAGTCAGCATTTCCGCCCTTTGCCTTTATCTTTTCTTTAAGATCGTCTCTCATGGCGACACAGCGCCTTAAAAGCTCCACAAAACGATCCGGGTCAAAGTCCACATTGGTAAGTGTTGAAAATACCGCCTCACATGTAAATACATTTACGTCTCTAGGTACATCTATACCACTTTTTCTGGCCTCAACTGCAACCTGTGAAAGGCCTTTTATGGCATAAATAAGTAGGTCCTGTAATGCAGCTACATCGGGTTGTTTTCCACAAACTCCAACAGTTGTACAACCTTTACCCTTTGCTGTTTGTTCACATTGAAAACAAAACATGGCTCACCTCTTACTATTTGGATTTCCCTTAAAAGGGATATTTAAACCTTCTTCCAAGGCCCTTAAACCCTCATAATCCAAAAGGGCTCCGAGCCTTTCTCCTCTACTTGCCCTTTTTTTATAAAATGAAAGAACCTTTTCTACTGCCTTGATGCATTCTGTTGTTGAAAAGATATGGTCAAGCTCAAGGCCAAGCTGGGGGTGACGACCGAGTTTTCCTCCAACAAGGATTCTAAAACCCTCTTTTCCCCTTGTTATAGCGCTATTTTTACATGCCTTTATACAACTTCCACAATAAAGACATTTTTTTTCATTTATTCGTGTAACTTTTTTTTCATTTAAGGTGATTGCATTTTCTTTGCATACCTTGATACATGCCCCGCATCCATCGCATATTTCAGGATCAAGTTTTGGCCTGACTGCACCTATGAGCCCAATATCCACTATCTGGGGCCTTGAACAGCTGTTTGGACAAAAGGATATGGAGACCCTGAATTCATTGTGCATCTTTAAGGGCCCCTTGATCCTTTCCTTTAAAAAGGCCTTTAGGTCCTGGGCCATAAGGAGATTTTCAAGTCTATCAGCTATATCTGTTTCCCCAAGAAATCTGTTCTTGCATCCGTCAGCCCCAAGACAGGTGTCAAGACTAAAGCCCTTGATCTCATCTTCTTGGTCCTTCATGAACCTTTCTTTTAAGGTGTTAATATGTTCAACTCTAATTTCAGATATCCCATTTTCCCGTGCATAGGCCTCAACCTTTTTTTTCACCATAGGTCTTATGAAAAACGGGACCCTTTTTATCTTTGATACTGCCTCAGGACTCCACTTCATTTTTTCTCCTCAAATCTAATTTATTTATATATGAGACAATTTTGATAATAATTGACTTATGTCAAAGGATTTAAATGATTATTTCTTTTAGAGGAAAAACATGGGAACTAAAGAGATTCTAAAATGTAATTCGCAATATCTCGTCCATGGTGGTTATTCCTTCAAGCATCTTTTTGCATGCGTCGTATTTTAGCGTCTTCATGCCCTCCTTAAAGGCGATTTTTCTTATTTCATCCTCAGACCTTATCTGATGGATCATGGCCTTAATTTTAGGTGAAATAGACAAGACCTCATAGATGCCAATTCTTCCAAAGTAGCCAGTATTTCTACACTTGTCACATCCCTTTCCGTGATAGACTCTGACCCGCTCAGTGTTCACCTTCACACCAAAGGCCCTTAATTCTTCTTCTGATATCCAGTAGGACTCTTTGCAGTTTGGACAGATGGTCCTTACGAGCCTTTGTGCAACTACACCAATTAAAGTTGACGAAATGAGATAGGGCTCAAGGCCAAGGTCCATTAGTCTTGTAATGGCTCCAACTGCGTCGTTGGTGTGAAGGGTAGAAAAGACAAGATGCCCTGTCAAAGAGGCCTGAACTGCATAGCGTGCAGTTTCGTTGTCCCTTATTTCGCCTATCATTACTATATCAGGGTCCTGTCTTAGGATGTTTCTAAGTATACTTGAAAAAGTGACATCAATCTGAGGCTGGACTGCAATCTGGTTAAAGTCCTCATAGACCATCTCAATGGGGTCTTCAATGGTTATGATATTAACTTCGGGGCTACTAAGATATCTCAGGGAGGAATAGAGAGTGGTGGATTTTCCACTTCCTGTAGGGCCGGTCATGAGTATCATTCCAAAGGTATTTTTCAAAAAATTTCTGTAGGTCTCAAAGTCCCTTTTTGAAAAACCGAGTTTGTCTAGATCACTCATAAGGATCTCTGCACTTTGAAGCCTTAGAACAAGCTTTTCTCCAAAGGCCACTGGAACAGTGGAAACACGGACCTCTGCCTCCTGTCCCTTCCAGGAAAGCTTGATCCTTCCATCCTGAGGGCGCCTTTTTTCTGAAATATCAAGGCGGGATAGAGCCTTTATCCTCGTGCAAAAGGCCTCATGGATGATCCTTGGAAGCCGGTAGATTGTGTGCAGGATTCCATCGATTCTAAAGCGAATTACGGTTTCATTTCTTTTGGGCTCAATGTGGATATCACTTGCCCTTTCATTAAGGGCATATTGAAAAAAGTGGTCAACTGCCTTGTTAATATGTTTATCACTGGGGGATGTGCCATCTTTTGCAGAAAGTTTGACGTACTGTTCCAAGTTTGAAATATCTACC
>JALXCD010000122.1:0-42487 GCA_026991135.1 Deltaproteobacteria bacterium
TATTAAAGGAGGTCTAAGATGAGGAGAAAAAGGTGGCTTCTTGGCAGTTTGGTTTTTTTCTTTCTTTTTTCTTTATCTCTAGTGGCAGGTGCAGGGGATGCAATAGAAAAAAGTAAGGGGTTACTAAAAGAGGGCAGGTACGAAGAAACAGTAGTTCTTTTAAAGAAACAGTTGGTTAAAAATCCTCATGATGAAAAACTTTGGAAGGCCTATAATGAGGCATTGTTTAAATACCTTTTGAGTGAAAAATCTTCAGAGACTCCCTGGCCCAGAATGAGGCCTCCTCAATTTGTAAAATTGGTAGTAATGGGCAAAAAGATAGCCTTTATTGATGCCCGCAGCCCCATGGAGACGAGTATTTGGTATCCTATAAGCAAAGTTTTGGACACCTATACCATTCCCTTGCAGGATCTTCCAGCAAGACTAACCTCAATTCATCCTGAAAGATATGATTACGTAGTTATTACCTGTCCTACTGGACCCAGGGCGGCTGCTGCGGCTTTTGTTTTGCGGATTATGGGGTTTAAGAATGTCTATTTTTTCCGAGGAGGAAACAAGGCTTTAGGAAGCCTTACAGGTACAGCTTATCGCAAGGCTGCAAAGCAGTTGTTAAAAGAGGGGAAAATTAAAAGGCTCCCATCCTGGATGAAATAGGTCTTTTGGGGCATGTTAAATCAACCAAGAGGTCAACTTGTCGTTGACCTCAACCGTATCATAATAATATTGTCCTTTTTGCCATCCATGGTCTTTGCCTTTTAAACCATTTTAAAATATTATAACCTTTACCTCATATCCATTGACCGTAATAAAAATCAAGTTTCGTACCCCTTATGGAACCCATAAAAATTGAAATTACAGATGAACTTGACCTTCATACCTTTAATCCCAAAGACATTGGAAGGCTTTTGCCAGAATATTTGCTTGCATGCAAGGAAGCTGGTATAAAAACCGTAAGAATAATCCACGGTAAAGGGACCGGTACCCTTAGAAGGTCTGTTCATGCCATCTTGGATAGACTTGATATTGTAAAGAGCTACAGAATTGGCGGAATACATGAAGGCCACTGGGGCGCAACCGTTGTGGAATTAAGATGAAAATGGAGATAAAAATGAAAAAGAATAATGCTTCTATACTAGATCTTTTTATAGTCTGTTTTATGGTCCTTCTTGTTCTTTCTGGATGTCAGGGAAAGGAACAAGAAAAGGTACAAAAAAAGGAGAATAAAGCCTCATCTTCAAAAACATCTTCTGATAAACGGGCTGATTATCTCTTTGGAAAGGTCAAAGAAACCATGGATAGTGGTGGATATACATATCTTCTCCTTGAATTTGAGGGAAAAGAGAAGTGGGTTGCAATTCCACAGATGAAGGTCTCTGTAGGGGATGAAGTAATGCTTTATCCAGGGCAGGTCATGAAGAACTTTCACAGCAAGGGACTTAACCGGACCTTTAAGGAGATCATCTTTTCAAGGGGGCCAGTATCTCCACCAAGCCACTCCACATCAGCCTCCAACCAGATGAATCATCCTTCTGTCCCGAGGCTAGCAAAAAAAGACATAAAAATTTCTCCTGCCAAAGGGGATAATGCAGTAACCATTGAGAAGGCCTATAGCCTGAAAGATAAGTTAAATGGTAAAAAGGTCTTACTTAAGGCAAAGGTTGTAAAGGTTTCTCGAAATATTCTAGGGAAAAACTGGATACACCTTCAGGATGGAACGGGTAGTGAAAAGGAAAAAAATTTTGATATAACAGTCACCACCAAGGACCTACCTAAGATTGGAGAAATAGTCCTTGTAGAAGGCATATTGAAAAAAGACAAAGACATAGGTGCAGGCTATTTTTACCCAGTACTTATTGAAGATGCCACAATAAAAAAGGCCCAATAGTTCTTTTAAGTCTTTTCTTTTAAAAGGGCCTTGGCAAGGTCATCTGCCATGGCCCTAGCTTCTTCCAACTGTCTTTTGCTGTGGCCGTATTTGGAATAGTGTTTTCTGATAAGGGGATGATGCCTTGGGTTCATACCTGCCAGGGTCATAAAGGTTCCTATGGTGCTCCAGGGCTCATCAACCTTATGGTTAAAAACCCATGCAGGTTCACATGTTGCTCCAATGGCCCTTAATCTCTTTTTAAGATAATAATAGTGATGTCTCCAATAGCGCCTGCATGAGATTACTGGAAGGACCTTCTTCCCCTTTAAAAGCTCTCCATATTTATCCAAAAAATAAAGGATGGGGCCGCTTGGGTTATAAGACCAGGTTGGACCTCCAAGGATAATAAAATCTGCTGAAGAAATCCCCCAAGTATCTATTTGCTCAATTGGCATTCTTTTTCTAAGAAAGGTCTTTAACATCATTGAAAGGGTCTCTAGAACACCACTAAAAGGAAAAAATATCTTTTTAACCGGCCGAATTCTTTGAATAAAAAGATCGATTCCCTTTCTGGAAAGACCCTTTTCAATTGACTTTATCAATTGTGCGGTCTGACAGCTGTAGGAATAATAGATTATAGCAATTTTTATTTCTTTCTTTTGCTTCTCCATTGTCAAGAAAATTCGGGTTCATGTACACTTTAAATTCTGGATTATCATAAGGGCTGCCCTTTTTACCTCCATTGAGGTATCATCCAGAAATGGCAAAAGCTCTTCATAACTTAAGGCCCCTAGCTCGCCAAGCCTTTCAAGGGCCATTGCCCTCACCCTTGAGCTCTTATCCTTTAAAAGCCCCCTATAGACACTTTCATTTTCTGGCCGGGCCTTTATTTGGCCCAAAAGGATCAGGATATCAAGCTTTAGTGCAGGATCCCCTGATTCGAGCTCCTTTTTGTATATCTTTGCAACCTCGTCTTCCTTATCTTTAAATCTCCAAAGATTAAAAAGGATTGCCCTTTTTTGATCAAATGAACAGGTCTTTATCCTATCTGCCAAAAGGCCCATGAGCCTGCTGTCCTTAAGGTTGCAAAGGGCATTTACTGCAAGTTCTTGTACCTCAAGGTCTTTTTCGTACATGCATTCAATGAGTGGAACAACTGCCATCAAATTTCCTTCCCATCCCAAGGCCATTATGGCCCTAGTCTTAATCTCCCTGTCACCTGAGGAGATATCTGCTATGAGCCTCCTTACAAGCCCTTGGGGATCATCAAGAAAGGAGCCTATTACAGCTAGATGTATTGCCGCCTGGTCTCTTAACTCATCGGATTCATTTTCATCTTTCATGATATCATAAAGGGGCCAGTAGATATCTTCTTTGGCAATGCTACAAAGAAGAAGAATTATCTGTCTTCGAAGCTCAAGGTCCCCTGCCTTAAGGGCCTTTAAAAGAAGTGGAACTGCCTTTTCCCTTTCTTCAAGTATCTTTGAGGGATTTTTTATATAAAATTGGGCCTGATCAAGTAGGCGCTGATTAAGATCAAAGGGAATAATGGCACTTGTCAATTTCTTACATCAAACTCCAGGTCAAATTTTAGGCCCTTTTCCTTTGAGACCAGGGAAATTGCAAGGGTTCCGATCTCTGTTGCCTTTACTTCAAGGGTTACAGGAATGACCGTGCCAGGCTCAATACCAGGTGCTTCAATATTTGTCTTAAGGGTGCTAATTGGTTCAATGGTCCCTTCCCAATTATCAATCATATCACCAGGTTTGTCTTCTGGCCTTTCATTTGAAGCCATAAATCTAAACTCAACATCCTGACCTACAAGAAGGCCAAACTCCTTTTGGGGGATATCAATTACAGAGCCCTCTTCAAGCCCCTTTGGGACAACACAAAGGGCCTTGATGGAAGGTGGCATGCCAGGAATAGCAAGCCCTGAAGACTCTATAGCAATATAATAAGACCTTCCTATGCCGCCCCTAATCCTTATCCCCTCACCCCTTTGAACAAGTCCAAAATGGGCTGCACCCCGGGATACGGCAAGGTCAAAGTCTGTGCCCTCAAGCTCCTTGACCTCTCCTTCCTGGCCTACCCAAGAGGAGATTACCTCCATCATGCGTTTTCTAAGGGCCTTTGCCTTAAAGACTCCTCCATTAAATATAACTGCAGAAGGGGTAAGGCCTCCTTCCATATTTAGGGCACGAGCCTGGGTTGTCAAAAAGTTTGCAAGATGCCTTGTTATACCAGTATCCTTGCAGTATGGAAGCCCAAGCTCCCTGAGACCTACAACCGGCTCTTCCTTTGGTTTTTCATCAAGGCTACAGAAGGGGAAAAAGCCATCAAGGATAACCTCGGTTACCTGCCGTCTTGTAAGGCTAGTCCTTATGGTCCCTCCCACAAGGCCAGAGCCCTTTCCAGTGATCACAACAGGGACTTCTTCTAGGGTTTCGTCTTCTAAAAGCTTTTCCTTGGCAAGACGGACATTGTTCCAAAGGGCTTGGAATTGCCCAGCATCAAGCCTGTTACCCTTGGATTTAAGATCTTCAAAAAGTAGATGGGTAAGGGTGAGATCCATGTTGTCCCCGCCAAGAAGAAGGTGCTCTCCCACTGCAAGTCTTTCAAGGACAAGTTGATCTTCTTTGTCCGAGACCTGGATGATGCTAAAATCCGATGTGCCTCCCCCAACATCCACCACCAGGATTATATCACCAGGGGCTACCTTTTTTCTCCAGCCGTCCCCACATTTATTTAGCCACGCGTAAAAAGCGGCCTGGGGTTCTTCAAGAAGCGTAACATCTTCAAGGCCAGCAGAAGAGGCAGCCTTTACCGTAAGGTCTCTTGCCACTGCATCAAAGGATGCAGGAATGGTTATATAAATATCCTGATCTTCAATCTTAACCCCTTCCCTCTTTCCAACAGTATGATTCCAAGCGGCCTTAAAGTGCCTTAAAAATGTGGCAGTTGCTACAATTGGGGACATCTTCTGGACATCTTCTGCTGCTTCTAGGGGAAGGATTGGTGCAGTTCTATCAATACCCTTATGACAAAGCCAGCTCTTTGCAGAGCTTACAAGCCTTCCTGGAACTTCAGCCCCCCTTAACCTTGCCCACTTTCCAACAACCCTTTCTCCAAAAGGATCCCAGGGCATTGTAAGTCCACCGGCATCCTTTTCCTGTTTAGTGGGGATATAAATAAATGATGGAAGGAGTCTATGGGCCTTAATTTCTCCAGGGGCCTCTATTTGCGGACACTCAAATATCTCAATAGGGGATTCATCTTTCTGACTGTCAATAAAGGATAGAACACAATTGGTTGTACCTAGGTCAATACCAATTATAAATCTTGAATCTTCTTTGGCCATGATATCAGACTATCTCCACCTCGGCCGGGGCGATTGTATCTGTCTTTTCCTTTCCCGTCCACTTTGGAAGGTTAATTTTTGTAAAACGCCAGCCACAATGCCTAATTACTCCTTTAAAGGGGGGCTCACCCTGGACATTCCCAATAAGCCTGATTTTACCTGGATCAAAGTCCTCCTCTATCTCAACCTCGCTTCCTTCAGGCGCTTCTAAAACTGGCCTTAGGTCTAGAGCATCCTTAAGGGCCTGACGACAGCCTCTGTGGACTTCCCTTACTGCTGCACCAATCTGGGCGTCATCATAGGGCTCTATGTCTTCCTGGAGAAAATCTATTAGTCTTCCTTCCCGCTGAAGAAGACCTAGAAGTTGGACAACCGCAACCTCTTTTGGATAAAGCTCTTTTTCTTTCTCTACTCCACCCTCTTCTTCTTGGGTCTTATCCTTTTCTTCCTCCTCTTTTTTGCCTTCTACCTTTGGAGATTCTTTTTTAACTTCTGTCTCCTCTTCTTCTTTTTTTACAGGTATCAGTGCAATTATGATGGTAAAAAGAAGCCATGCCGCCAAAGGGGCTCCTGCCAGGGCATAACCCTGCCAATCTTTTAAAAGCTCCTGATGCAAATATACATAATATCCAGTAAGGCCATTTACTGCGCCAAACAAGATAAATGACAAAAATATGACAGTAGATTTTTTCATAACAAGACTTCCTTCCAACCGCTCCTCAAAATTTTCTGGACAATAATTCCTTGAAAAATGAAGGTCAAGGATATCAAGGTTTCAAAAAATGACTATTTCTTTTTTACCTTCTTTTTCTTTCCTTTCTTTTCCTCTTTTTTCTTAAATGGTTTCTCGATATTTTTACACCATGAAGAATCCACCTTAAAATAATAGCCCCTGTTGTCCTTTATAAGGCAAATATTGGCCTTTTCATCAACCTTACCAATGTTCAATTTCCTTTGAACACCATCTTTTGTCTTCCATGAAAAGGTGCCTAAAGGGACTTTAAAGGCATCCTTGATAACCTCTGATTGAGGACTTACAACATCCTTTGCATAAAGAGGAAATATCTTTGTAAGATAGTCTCTTACCTCTTCCTCCTTCTTCTTTCTTTCCTTTCCATTTTTTGAAAATAGCCAATACTCCTTTTTTGCATTATCTTTTGAAGACTCTTTTTTGGCCTGGCTATCCTTGTCTTTAGCCTCTTTATCTTCTTCTTTTCGCTCAAGACTCCAATTTATTGTCTTTGAGGAAAAGGCACACCTTGTAACATTGATATAGCCACTTGAGATAACTTTCATGTCTATCCAGGGCTGGATTTCAATGGGCTTTTGGGGCTCCTTTGACCAAATATCAAAATCAACTAATAAATCCTTTGATGCAAGATAGACCTTTTTGGAATCAGATAGCCTTACAAAGGAAGTCCCCCAGCGGGGCCCCTTTTTTCCAACCCTTATTTCAAAAAATTTTCCATCCTTTCCTTTAATGGTGATACTGAGTCCCTGGTCATCTTTCAGGTTAAAATCAGCAAAAATATCCTGACCTTCACCCCGCAGTTCTCCGTCAAGTCCCTTTAAATCATTAAGAACCTTTTCCACCTTGGTCGATTTGGCAGGGGCCCAAAATTCTTTCCCATCTCTTTTCACCTTGACAATCCAGTTTCCGTCCTTTTTATGGATTAAAAGGGCCTTCTCCTCTTTTCCCTTTACGCTAACAGCTATCTCCGTCACATCCTCGGTATTAAAAGAAGGAGTTATGTTTTCATAAAGTCCTGAAACATCCTGTTTTGATGGTCTCTGTAAAAAGAAATAGATGCCAACAAGGATAACGAATATAACTCCAAGAATGATTATTTGCCTGCTCTTCATAATATCCTCCTTTTAAGAACCAAAGGAGCAAAGCTCTCTTGCCCTTTTCCTCCTGATTGCCCTAAATATTCCAAAGGTTATCCAAAGGATAGGGACAAAAAATACAGTAAATGCCTTCCAGAATAGTTTTTCACCTTGGGAAACATCCCTTATAAAGCGCTGAACCTGAGTCTTTGTCCGAACATGAATAAGCTCTTCACCAAGACAAAGGACATCCATTGAATTTAAAATCAATGGCCCATTTGAAAGGGCAGGAATTGTATCATCTGTAAACATCTGGCTACTTCCTATAAGGATAAGCCTTGCCTTTTGGGGTTTTAGGTTTTCTTCGTTTTTTGCCTCCTTACGATCTTCTTTCTTTTTATCCTTATCTTCATCCTTATTTTTCTTATCTTCTTCAGGCCATGGCAGGACTCCCTTTTTTCCAAAGGGATTGTTGAATTTCCCTTCTAGAAGAATCCCAAGGGGATAGCTTTTTAGGCCAGAGCCTGGGGCAGTCACGTCATCCTTTTTTAAAGGAATGGGTCTATAATCCACAAGCCAGCTTTCTGGGCTTGATGTAAATAACATTATCTTTTTTATGCCAAGATCTTGTAATTTTTTATCATCTACTTGCAAAGCGCTTCCCCAAAGATAGAGAAGGCCAGAAAGGTTACTGGTAATAGAGATATTCTGATTCATGGTATCTGGCAGGACCTTTATCTGCATTGGAAAATTTACAGGTATCCTTGTAACAGCAGTAAAAAGGCCCATCTGTCTTGTGGCCTCTATGGAAAGAACTGCACTTCTTTTGTCAAAGAGCATCTTGTCATTAAGGCCAATCCCCAAGTCCTCAAATAACTCATTTATGTTATTGGAAAGCCTGTTTGCAGTTGCCTCTATGCCCTTATCTCCCTGGGTATAGCGAAATTCATAGTTTTGAACGGCCACAAAGACGGGACGACCACTTGAAAGGAACCTTCTTATCTCATAAAGCTGTCTTTTGTTAAACTCATTTGGGCCGACTATCATTAGGGCTGAGGCATCATCAGGAATCGGAGTCTTTTCAGTAATATCCTGCCTTAAAACAACATAACCTTGGGACTCAAGAAACCTCTGTAGTGTTGAATACCTGTCTATCCCATTGGGAACCCTTTGCCCCATGCGTTGAAGGAGCATGGCCATCTGGGGGGATATCTCCTTTTTCTTTGCCACAAGCACGACCTTTGGCTGTTTTTTCATGGTGAGCCTGAATATCTTTGAAACAATGTCGTATTCAAGGCTTCCAAGGGAGTCTGGGACAACCTGCGGAATTATTTCTTCCCTTTTGTCTAGATAGGAAAGGGCAATGGTTGAATAGATGAGCTTTATATTTACTGCATCCTTTTCAATGGTCTGGGCACTAAAGGGCACAATCCCCTTTTTCTTTAGCTCGTCCCTTTCCTTTTGGGTGAGATTATCAGGGTCAACTACCCTGTAGGTGAATTTTGGAGAGAGCTTTGAAAACTCATCCAGGATATCGGCCACATCCCTTGACATCTCCTTCATGGCCGTAGGCATCTTGTCCTTTGATGTGCAGTAATAAACCACATTGATTGGAACTTTCAGCCTTTCCATCACCTTTTTGGTGCCGGAAGAAACTGTATAAATCTTATCTTCCGTAAGGTCAAAGCGAGGAAGGCGAAGGTCAAAGATTATGGCATTTAAGAAGATGCCTATTCCCAAAAGGAGCAAAAGCCCTGGGTAAAATCCCTTTCTTATCTTAAATTTCAATTGGCCCTCAAGTGTCAGGCCATTTATCACAAGAAAGATGATGGTAAAGGATATAAAGAAAATGCAGTCTCCTATGTCAATTACGCCCTTTTGAAATGAGGAAAAGTGGCTTGAGATACCAATACTTGCCCTTAGAAAACTCCCTAGCCCTGGGACCCAGCTATCCAGGAATGTGGAAAAAAATTCTGTTCCGGAAAGAAAACAAAAGAAACCCGCCACGAGGGCAAGGATGAATGCCACGATCTGGTCCTTAAAAAAGGCAGATATGGCCATGCCTAAAGAGAGCAGAAAGGCGATTAGAAGAATAGAGCCAACATATCCGCCAATTATGGGGCCTGGGTCAGGCCTTCCAAGGATTTTAAGCATAAGGGGAACGGTGAATGTGCTTAAAAGCGCAAGGGCGCAGAAAAAGAGGGCTGAAAAGAACTTCCCTATTACAAGGCTCTTACTTGAAAGGGGAAGGCTAAAAAGAAGAGATATGGTCCCTGTCCTTCTTTCTTCTGCCCAAAGCCTCATGGTAAGGGCAGGCACAAAGATCACCAGCATGAGGGGAAGGTTTGAGAAAAACCCCCTCATGTCGCAAAGACCAGCCACAAAAAATGGAGTCATGAAAAGACCAGTGGTCACTAGCAAAAAGACCACCATGAAGACATAGGCAACAGGTGAATTAAAATATGCCAAAAGCTCTCGCTTTGAGATACTTGAAAAAGACGCTGCCATCTCCCCTACTCCTTTTTAGTTTTGCTTGGATTTTCTATGGATTAGGGCAGAAAAGACCTCTTCAAGATCTGGCCTTTCCTCAAATAGCTCTATGAGAATGAGCCCCTTTTCATTTGAAAATTGAGAAAGGGTTTTTAGCACCGATTCTGGCCTTTTTGTTTCTATAACAAAATAATTGGTATCCTTTTTCTTGACCTCCTCCTTTTCAAAGAGGGCCTTTATATCCTCTACTAAAACCTCTTTTTCCCCTGAAAAGCGTACATGCACCCTTCTTTGGGGTAAAACCTTTCTAGAAAGCTCGTCAAGGGAGCCATCTGCCCTGATCTTGCCATCGGAAATCACAACGGCCCTGTCTGTAACCGCAGAAATCTCCTGGAGAATATGGGAGCTAAAGAGTATTGCTTTGTCCCTTGAAAGCTCTTTTATCAAAGAGCGAATTTCCATTATCTGAAGTGGGTCAAGGCCAGAGGTTGGCTCATCTAGGATAAGCACTGGAGGGTCATGGATAAGGGCCTGGGCAAGTCCAACCCTTTGTTTATAACCCTTTGAAAGCTCGACAATGGGCTTACACCACACAGGAGAAAGCCCACACCTTTCCCCAACCCAATTAAGACGCTTTTTCAACTGGCCCTTGTCAAGGCCCCTACCGCTTCCAACAAAGGATAGGTATTCCCTAACTTCCATATCTTCATAAAGAGGGGCTTGTTCAGGCAAAAAACCAAGGTTATTTCTAACAGAAATAGGATCCTTATCAATATCAAACCCGTTTATCTTCGCCTGTCCCTCCGTTGGTTGGATCTGGGTAGAAAGGATCATCATGATGGTGGTCTTTCCTGCACCATTTGGCCCTACAAGGCCAACTATCTCACCCTTTTGAACCTCAAAACTGCATTTATCTACAGCCCTGAAATTCCCGTAGTCCATCGAAAGCCCTTGGGCCTCAATCATTTGAAAGAACCTCCTAAAAAATGGCTAAAAATTTAAAAGATAAGAGATGATGTAAAAAATTCAGATATCAAAAGATGAATAAACACTCATTAGCCCTTGTCAAGGTAATGTTCTTAATGGACATAGACAAAGGTTCCTGGGTTGGATTTTGTCGCCTTTATAAAGGCTTGCCCATTAACGACTGGCCTTGTCCAGTCAAATAGCCACTTGGCATCCCTTGGGCTTATGTTTACGCAGCCATGTGACTGCTTAATTCCAAAATTGTCATGCCAGTAAGCGCCATGAATGGCAACACCATTAGAAAAATACATCTGATAGGGGACATCTTCTAAGAAATAATAGTCTTTACCCTTTTTGCCTCCACTCATCTTTCTCATCCTTGCCTTTCCCCAAATTCTAAAAAGCCCCTTTGGTGTCTCAAAGGCAGGAAGGCCAGAAGATACCAAAGTTGCATAAATAAGCCTATCCCCCTTATATGCCTCAAGAATCTGTTCATAGATATCAATGTCAATCCATTTTGCCCCTGGGGGCACACCCTTTGGCCTTTTATTTTTCACAATACGGGCAACCCTTGTTCCATCCACCCATTTATCCTTTCCTACCTTTATCCATTTCTTTCCATCAATGATGCGTTCATCAAGGACCTTTACCAGAGTATATTTTTCCAAAAGCTCACCTTCCATATAATCCTGTTTTCCAGGTGAAGCGGCAGTATATGTATCAAGCACCACCCAGCCATATTGTCCGCTTTTAAGGTCAAGCCCTGAACTGGTAGCCTCAATGCCCTTGAAAACAGATGGCTCAAAAAAGGCCAAGTACCTTTTTTGAACAAACTCGTTTTTATTGATTTGATACCAAGTGAAATTACCAGATTGAATTGGAAGGGGCGTTTCTAAGGATACCCATAAAAAACCGCCATCGAGTACTCGAACAGGCCTTTTACCAGTAAGATCATACCAGACTGCTCTATAAACTGGAGCGGGTTGCTCAATTACCTGGGCATAATCCCTTGGAAGGATATCCCTGTGATCCTGCCATTTGAAACCCTTGTCAAAGACAAGCTTGAAAAAACTGGTTCCGTTAGAATCCTTTTCTTTTAAGGCATCCTTTTGCCCTTCCGAGGCACTTGTTTCCACAGCCTCAACACTTTTTGTTTCATTTCCGGCAAGTTCACAAAAAACCAATTTTGAAGGCACCATGAGAATAAAACTTATTATAGATACAACTAAAAAAGCAAAAAAACTCATGCCAAAGGAATCCTCCTATCCCTTTATCACTGCAAGGGGTCTTAAGAGGGCTACCTTTCTTGCTATCCCGGAATTATGAGTCACATTGACTACTTTATGAATATCTTTATAGGCCTCAGGAGCCTCTTCGGCAGCACCGCGAAGGCTTGCGGCCTTAAGGATTATGCCCTTGCTCCTTAAGGACTTTATCACTCCCTTTCCCTTCCATCTTTTTAGAGCCGCCCTTCTGCTCATGGCACGGCCTGCTCCATGACAGGCACTGCTCCAGGAAAGCCCTTCTCCCTCTTTAGTTCCACAAAGGATGTAGGAACAAGTTCCCATGGTCCCGCCAATAAAAAGGGGCTGGCCAACATCTCTATATTCCTTAGGAACCTCGTCTCTTCCTGGCCCAAAGGCCCTAGTAGCCCCTTTTCTGTGGACATATAGACCTTTTACCTTGCCATTTACCCGATGTTTTTCCACCTTGCAGGTATTGTGACTTACATCATAAATGAGATCACAGGTGGCATTTGGAACTATCCTGTGAACTACTTCACGAACAAGATGCCCCAGAACCTGACGATTTGCAAGTGCACAATTTATCCCGCAGCTCATTGCCCTGAAATAATCCATTCCCTCCTGGGACCGTATTGGTGCACAGACAAGCTCCCTTTCCCTTATTGGGATATTGTATTTTTTTGATGCCTTTCCAAGGACCTGGATATAGTCCATGCCTATCTGGTGGCCAAGAGCACGGGAGCCGCAGTGAATTGATATAACCACATCATCTACATCAATCCCAAAGGCCCTGGCTGCATCCTTATAAAAGACCTCTTCCACAAATTGGATTTCGAGATAGTGGTTTCCAGAGCCAAGGGTACCAATCTGTTTTTTTTGACGCTCTTTCGCCATATCTGAAACAAGTTCAGGCATAGCTTCAGGCACCATGCCCCCATCTTCAATAAATCTAAGCTCATCCCTTATTCCATATCCCTTGTCAACAGCCCATACAGCTCCATACCTCAAGACATCATCGAGCTTTCCCTTTGAAAGCTTTATCTTTCCAGTAGAGCCCACCCCTGCAGGGATGGATCTAAAAAGCTCATCAATGAGCTCTTCGAGGTAAGGGAATATCTTATCCTTTTTTAGACCAAGCCTGTGACATCTCACCCCGCAAGAGATGTCATAACCTACTCCACCAACTGAAATGATACCTCCCTCATCGGGGTCAAAGGCAGCCACCCCACCTATGGGAAAGCCATAGCCCCAATGGGCATCTGGCATGGCCATAGCCCCCTTTACTATTCCAGGAAGACAGGCAACATTTGATACCTGCTCAATAACCTTGTCATCCATATCCAGTAAAAGGTCCTTGTCTGCAAAGATAAAACCGGGGACCCTCATATCCCCCCTTTGGGGAATCTTCCAGATACAACTTTTAACCTTTTTTACCTTTGAAGTATCCATGACTTTTACCTACACATCTACAATACACTGGGCCACCCAAAGGCCATTAATCTTTTCAACCCTGGCCTCAGAAAAGGTAGCCCCCTTGACCTCTATTCCAACCCCATGCCTTTTCTTATCCCAGGGTTCACCAAACACCTTTGAAGAGACCACCAAATCCCTTTGAGAAACCCTTGGCTCAAACCTTGAAAATACCATGCCTTCAAGGTCCGAGATTGCAAGTAGCTTATTTAGCCAGGCAACAAAAAGCCCCACCAGGTCAAAGGATGACGCTTCAATCCTTTTTTCTTCATTGGCCCTTACAAGATCAAGATTTTCAACTATTATTGAAAAAAGTGCCCTGGCGCCATTTGAGAAGGCCTCATCAAGACTCCTTCCAAAGCCCCTTACCCCTATATCCGCCACATGATCAAAGGTCTCCCAACCTGGACTCAGTCCTTCCATGCCCTTTTCCCCCATTCAATCCAGCCCCAGGTAGATAGCCCTGTAAAAACCACAAAAAGGGCTGCCTGGGCATATATGCCATGATAAATATTTACAACTATCCAGCCAATATTAGCCATGGTGTAAATGGCAAAGCTTGCCCTTTTTTTCTTTATATTTAAAACTGCCCCCAAGATACTTATGGCTGTGAGGGTCCATGGAAGATAGGTGGTCATTAGCCCATCTAAAGACATTGGTTTCTACTTTAAATCTGGGAGCATGGCCTTAAACTCGGGGGTATCTGCCCTTCTTAACCACTGATAGATGATCATCTCCGTTGATGCGCAAGGAATAGAAAAGTTATTTAATAGCCTTATTGCAGCCTTTTTGTTGCTCTTTTTTCTAGAAGAGATGGCATCTGTAACAACCCATGGTCTAAATCCCTTGATCATTCCTGAAACCGCTGTTTGAAATACGCATATATGGGCCTCAACCCCACAAATTACGAATTTATCGATAGTTACGGGAAGTGTTTCAATCAAATTCTTAAATTCTTGATTTGAAAAACAGTCAAACTCTACCTTATCCAGGCTTAATGCAGTATCAAGATGGGTTTCTATTTCTGACAAAATTGGGCCAAGCCCCTTTTTGTATTGGGTGGTTGCAATAATTGGTATATTAAGGGTCTTGGCACATTTGGCCAAAAGGATGGTATTTGATACCACCTTTTCTGGTTTTTCAACGGCCTTCATCAGCCTTTCTTGAGGATCAATTATTAAAAGGCAGGAAGTCTTTGCATCGAGAAGCTCAAGCATTTTTATTACCTCGCCATTTTCAATTTTTTATTATATTACCACGACTTTAAAAGGGATGGGATTTAGTTTTTTGATAAAATCAAACCTATATGTAAGGAATTTTGAATTTATGAAACATAAAAAGACCTCTTTTTTAATATTATTTTTATCCTTATCACTTTTCTTCTTTAATCTTTGCTCCATATTGGCAAAGGAGGCGGGATTTAAAAACAAGGTTATTGTAAAGGTAGTAGGCCTTTCACCTGTAAAAGGGGTATTGAGGCTTGCCCTTTATAAGGGTGAAAAGACCTATTCAGAAAGGAAAGACCCTGTAAGGGCAGCAAGGCTTCCTGTAAGGAGTGCAAACGTAACTGTTACATTTAAAGACCTTGAGCCTGGATTCTATGCAATCATGTTTTATCACGATGCCAACAATAACAATGAATTTGACACCTTTTTTGGGCTTCCCCTTGAACAATACGGCTTTTCCCAAAATGCAAGGCCAAGATTTAGCGCCCCTTCCTTTGAAAGGGTAAAATTTAAGGTGCCAAAAGAAGGGGAAATTACCATGAAACTAATAGCACAATAAAACTCTAGTCAAAGTGCTTGATAAATCCCTTAAAACAGGCCCTGTCTTTGTCTTTCTTATTGCCTTTTCCTATGGAATCTTTTTGGGAAAAAATTCAGAAGGCCTTTTTGGGATAGACCTTTTTTCCACCCATCTTTTTTTCTTATTTATCTTTATTGTCTTTTTCAAAAAATTTTTGGATGACCATCCACTTTTTTCCAATGGATGCCCCAAATACGCACATTTTATCCTTGGAGTAGGCATTCTTTTAACCTTCTTTATTGGATATTTCCACGTATCAATCCATGAAAGGCAGCTTAGAGTCCAAAATGAAAGACTCCTCAGACTTTCAGAGGATGATCAGAAACATACCCTTTGGGGATATGTTCTTTCAATTCCAAGACCAACTAAAAAGGGAGCCAGGGCCCAGGTAAAGGTCTTTTTAGAAGAGGGGCAAAAAGGCCCTACTGCCATTAATGGAAAGGTTACAATTTCTTTTTCAGGCCTTGACTGGCAGGATCTTAGGCCTGGAAGCCTTTTAAGATTAAGGGCAAGGCTTTTCCCAATAAGAAATTTTGGAACCCCCGGGGCCTTTGACTTTAAAAACTGGTGGGCCTTAAGAGACATCCTTGTAAGGGGCTATGTAAAGGCCCCTTTTGATGTGGTCTTTTTGAAGGGGCCTTTAAGAGGCCTAACCCTTGCCCTTGGGGATAGGATTAGAATTTTCTTGGAAGACATTAGATTTAGGGCTATCAAAAACATTTTTGCCGGTCTTGATCAAGGGACAAGTCCCGTTGCAATGGGGCTTGTCATGGGCGAAAGGGCCTGGATGGAAAAAAGGCTCAAGGATTACTTTTCTTGTTCTGGCCTAAGCCACCTTTTTGCAGTATCCGGCCTTCACATGGCAATAGTTGGAGGCCTTATCTTTTATTTAACCCTATGGCTCCTTAAAAGGTCTTCATGGCTCCTTTTAAATACAAACATCAGGAAAACGGCCTTTTTATTTAGCATCATGGCATGTGCCCTTTTTTGTGCCATCTCCGGCCTTTCTCCTTCAAGTCTAAGGGCCTTTTTCATGATTGCAATCCTTGGACTCGGCCTTTTTCTTGAAAAAAGGATACCCCTTGAAAATCTCCTTGCCGTTTCTGCCTTTATCCTCCTTTTGATAAATCCGCTATACCTCTTTGACCTGTCATTCAAGTTTTCATTCTTTGTTGTTTTTTTTCTCATCTATTTTGGAAATTTTTTTAAGGAAAAGGGAATACTTGGAAAAAATAGGGCTTTTGACCTTTTAATTGTGACAACAGTTGCCTTTTTTATCTCCTCTCTTCTTTCTTCCTATTATTTTCATAGATTTAACCCCCTTTCACTCCCTCTAAACCTTTTGGCAATACCAATTGTGGAATTTTTTGCCCTCCCTGCAATAATTTTGGCCCTATTCCTTTCTTGGCTTTTTCCATATCTTTCAAAGCCCCTTTTTATTTTGGCAGAAGGGGCAATAAGGGCCATGCTCTTTCTTCTTTTTCACATTGTGGATGAGAAATGGCTTGATTATTTTATCATACCGCCCACCCTTTTAGAACTCTTCCTTATTATCTCTTTGTTTCTCCTAATCCCTCCAATTTTAAGGCGAAAAAGGAGGGCAATGGTCTTCTCATCCCTGGCCTTGACACTTCTTTTTGCCACTATGCTTTTAAGGTCTTATGCCTTTCATCAAAGGGATTTTTGCAGGCTCAACTGTCTTGATGTTGGGCAGGGGCTTTGTCTTGTTTTGGAGCTACCCCGAGGGCGAACCATGCTTTTTGATACCGGAGGCCTTGTCAATTCGGATTTTGACATGGGACAGATGATAGTTTCACCATTTTTAAGAAGAATTGGGGTTAAAAAGATAGATTTCATGGTCATATCCCATCCTGAAAAGGATCACATTGGAGGTGCCCCTTCCCTTCTTAGGGAATTTAAGGTGGGAAAGATCTTTTTAAACACGGATGAAAATCAAGTTCTTTCTTCATACAAAGAGCTTATGGCCATTTCAAAAGAAAAAGGGATTCCGGTTCTAAGGATTTCAAGGCTTACTCAAATAAGGCCTTCCAAGGACACAAGGCTTCTTCTTATCCCTTGTCTAAATCCGGAAGTTTTTAAGGGGAGGAACAACCGCTCCCTCGTTACAAGGCTTATCTATGGAAAAAGGGCCATGCTTCTTCCTGGGGATATTGAAAAAAGGAGGGAGGCCATGCTTATTAAAAGGGGCCTTGATTTAAAATCCCTTTTGCTGGTTGTTCCCCATCACGGAAGCAAAAGCTCAAGCTCCCTTTCTTTTATAAGGAAGGTCTCACCCAAGATTGCCCTTTGCAGTGTGGGGTTTAGAAATATGTTTCATCTTCCATCAAAAGGGGTTGAAAAAAGATATAAAAGGCTCAATATTCCCTTTTTAAGAACCGACATCTGTGGCACCATATCTGTAACCGTTGAGAAATCAGGCGATTTTTCTCTAAAGACATATTATGGAAAAAGGGATAAAAAATGGCTGTCTCTCCAATAGACATTCAGGTATTCAACAAGATTCTTTCCTCAATTGCAGAAGAGATGGGGCTTATCCTTGCCCGTTCTGCCTTTTCATCAAATATCAAGGAAAGAAGGGACTTTTCATGTGCCATCTTTGACAAAGACGCAAGGCTTCTTGCCCAGGCTGCCCACATCCCAGTTCATCTGGGGGCAATGCCTGATACTGTAAGGGTTGTAAGGGATGAATTTGACCTTTCTGAAGGGGATGTAATCATCACAAATGACCCATTTAAGGGAGGGACCCACCTTCCGGATATAACCCTTGTTTCAGGAGTTTTTCACCCAAAGACAGAAGAGTTGACCTTTTACCTTGCAGTAAGGGCCCACCATGCAGATGTTGGGGCAAAAAACCCAGGCTCCATGGCCCTTACCACAAGTATTGATGAGGAAGGGGTGTTGATTCCGCCATCCTATTTCAGTGTGGATGGCGAGATAATTGAGGACTACCTTGGAGAGCTCATCACCCAGATGAGGAATCCAAGGGAACGGGCAGGAGATTTGAGGGCACAGGTGGCAAGCCTTTTAAGGGGAGAAAAGAGGCTCCATTCCCTGATGGCAGGTATGCCTAAGGAAAGGCTCTTTGAACTGACTGAAAATCTTCTTCAATACGGAAATAGATTCATGTCTGCCACCATATCCGAAATCCCGGATGGGACCTATGAATTTTTGGATTATCTTGACGATGATGGCATAGGGAAAGAATCTCTCCCCATCAAGTGCAGGATCACCATAAAGGAAAATAGGGCAGAGATAGATTTTACTGGAACATCCAGGCAGGTCAAATCCTGCCTCAACGCCACCTTGAGTGTGACCCGTTCTGCAGTTTACTATTGTTTTTTCTGCCTTGTGGGTGAAGGCTATCCTGTAAATGCAGGCTCCCTTGAGCCAATAAGGGTCAAGGCCCCAAAAGGCACTTTGCTAAACCCGCATCCCCCTGCCCCTGTTGCTGCGGGAAATGTTGAGACATCTCAAAGGATTGTGGATTGCGTGTTCGGGGCACTATCAAAGGCCATACCCCAAAGGATACCTGCTGCAAGTTGCGGAAGCATGAACAATGTGGCAATGGGCGGAGAAGACCTTTTGGGCAACGAATTCACCTATTATGAAACAATTGGGGGCGGAATGGGGGCAAGACCTGGAAAAGACGGGCTTTCAGGTGTCCAGGTCCACATGACCAACACCCTTAACACCCCAATCGAGGCCCTTGAACAGACCTATCCCATGCTCATTGAAAGATACGCAATTAGGGACGGATCTGGCGGAGATGGCAAATACCGGGGCGGGGACGGCCTTATTAGACGATACAGGTTTCTTCTGCCTGCCAGGGTATCACTCCTTACAGAAAGAAGGAAATTTCAGCCCTATGGCCTTTTGGGCGGAAGCCCTGGTAAACCTGGTGAAAACAGGCTCTATAAAAGGGGGAAGGACGGCTATGAATCTCTTCCTGGAAAGTGCGTTATTGATGTATTTCAAGGGGATTCCATTGAGATAAGGACCCCTGGCGGAGGCGGATATGGTAAAAAGGGGTGATACCATCTACCTTATGGGGATTTGTGGTACTGGCATGGCAGCCCTTGCAGGTCTTTTAAAGGAAGAGGGATTTTTTGTCACAGGTTCCGATTCAGGCTGCTATCCGCCAATGGATGCGGTCCTAAGGGATTTAGATATAAAGGTCCTTAAGGGCTATCATGTCCAAAATATAAAAAGATCTGATCCCAGGCTTGTAATAATTGGAAATGTCATAAGAAGGGATAATCCAGAGGCCCAGTATGTGCTTAAAAACAATATCCCCTACATGTCTTTTCCTGAGGCCCTTGGGGAATTTTTCCTTTCTAAAAGGCGCCCCCTTGTGGTAACAGGCACCCACGGAAAGACAACCACCTCCTCCATGCTGGTCTCTGCCCTTAGGGGGGTGGGGGTTGACCCTGGCTTTATGATAGGTGGCGTGCCCGTTGATGAAAAAAGGGGATTTAGAGCTGGGACATCCCCCTGGTTTGTGGTTGAAGGTGATGAATACGATACAAGCTTTTTTCAAAAGGTCTCCAAATTTCTCTTTTACAGGCCCTTTTGCGGGATAATCACAAGTATAGAGTTTGACCATGCGGATATCTTTAAGAGTTTAGATGAAATAAAGGAATCTTTTAAAAAATTCGCAATGCTTATACCCAAGGACGGGGCCCTTGTCTGCTGTAGGGACTGGGATGACGTGATGGATGTATCAAAAAAGACAAGAGCAAAAGTAATAACCTATGGACAACACAAGGATTCTGACTGGTGCCTTAAAGATGTATGGACAGGGGACGGATTTACGCACTTTTCCTTTTCAAAAAAAGAACGAAATAAAAGTAAATTAGATGCGAAAATTAAACTTCCAGGAAAACATAATGCCCTAAATGCCTTATCAATTATTGCACTTCTTGATTTTTTGGGCTTTGAATTAAATTCAGTAATAAAGGGGCTTTCCGAGTTTCAAGGGGTCAAAAGGAGACAGGAAATAAGGGGCATAGAAAGGGATATCTTGGTCATTGATGATTTTGCCCACCACCCTAGGGCTGTTAAGGAGACCTTAAGGGCTCTTAAGGAAAGATATGGCAAAAGAAGGCTAATAGCCATATTTGAGCCAAGGACAAACACCAGCAGAAGGGCCGTATTTCAGGACTACTACACCAGGGCCTTTGATCATGCAGATTTGGTAGTTGTTAGGGCTGTCCCTGACCCTGAAAAATTTCCTGAGGACAACAGGTTTTCATCCAAAAGGCTTGTGGAGGATCTAATAAAAAGGGGGATAGATGCCCATTTCTTTGAAAATGCAAAAGACATTATTAATGGCCTTGTTCCAAAACTTAAAAGGGGCGATGTGATAGTTTGTCTGTCAAACGGGCCCTTTGAAGGGATCCATGAAGGGCTTCTTTCTGCCATAAGGGAAAGAAATGACCTTTAAGGAGACGACAAGATGTCTAGGCTCCAGTGCAAGGACTGGAGTTCTCTATACAAGGCACGGCCCTATTGAAACCCCCTGTTTTATGCCTGTCGGGACTCAGGGCTCTGTAAAAAGCCTTACCCCTGGGGAGCTTTTGGAAATGGGGGCCCAGATAATCCTAGGAAATACATATCATCTCTATTTGAGGCCAGGCCATGAACTCATAAAAAGACTCGGCGGGCTTCATAGGTTCATGAACTGGCACAGGCCAATTCTTACAGATAGCGGCGGTTTTCAGGTTTTTAGCCTTGCATCCTTTAGAAAGATAGAGGAAGAGGGCGCAATATTTCGCTCACACATCGATGGCTCCCTTCATAGGCTTACGCCTGAGCTTGCCATTGAGGTACAAGAGGCCCTTGGCTCTGATATCATGATGGTCCTTGACACCTGCATCCCCTACCCTTCCACCCATAACGACACCGAAAAGGCAACTGCACTTACCACTAGGTGGGCAAAAAGGTGCCTTAAGGCCTGGAGAAAAAAAGAGCTTCTCCTTTTTGCAATAGTTCAAGGGGGAATGTCAAAGGGCTTAAGGAGAAGGCATACCGAGGAGCTTCTCGAGCTTGATTTCAGTGGCTACGCCCTTGGGGGGTTGAGTGTAGGGGAGCCAAAAGAACTCCTTTTTGAGATGATAGAGGCATCCCGTCCATTAATACCTAGTGAATTTCCATGCTATGCAATGGGAATAGGGACACCAGAGGACCTTGTGGAATGTGTCCATCTTGGTATAGACATGTTTGACTGTGTAATGCCAACAAGAAATGCCAGAAATGGAATGCTCTTTACTTCCTTTGGGCACATTGTTATAAAGAATGCTCGTTATAAAGAGGACCAAGGTCCAGTTGACCCGAACTGCAACTGTTATACATGCAGAAACTATTCGCGGGCGTACCTGAGGCATCTTTTTATGGCAAAGGAGCTTCTGGCCTATAGACTAAATACCATTCACAACCTCCATTATTATCTTAAACTCATGGAGGATATGAGAATGGCCATAAAAAGGGGAAGGTTTCTGGAATTTAAAAAGGACTTTTATGCCAGAAGGCACAATAAAATCAGTACATAAGAAAAGGAGAAAATCATGTTTTCAGATTTAGTCTATGCAATGGGACCACCACCTGGAGGGGCTCAAGGAGGACAGGGAAATCCCTTGATGGCCTTTTTGCCGCTTATAATCATCTTTTTGATCTTTTACTTTCTTCTTATCCGCCCCCAGCAAAAGAAACAAAAGCAGCATCAGGAGTTTTTAAAATCCCTTAAAAGGGGGGATGAGGTGATCACCTCTGGCGGCATCATTGGAAGGATCACAAAGCTCAGTGAAAACATAGTCTCCCTTGAGATTGCACCCAATGTGGTTATCAGGATTGCCAGAAGCCAGATTGCGGGAAGGCCCACTGAGGAGACCAAATAATACGCTTTTTTAGGTCTTTGGAATAAGGATATCTTTAGCAATTCATGGAAATTGGGTTTTATTGAAAAGGATTTCCACATCTCAAGGAGTTATCTTTTTGCCCTTCTGGTCTTTCTTTCAGGAGGGCTTGTCTTTTTCTTTAACCTCGGCCTTTGTGAATTGGGAAGGGCCGAGGGGAGAATTGCAGAGGTTGTTAGGGAAATGCTCCTTAGGGGCGACTATTTGCACCCGACCTGCCTTTTTATGCCCTATGTCACAAAGCCCATCATCCCCTACTGGTTTGTAATTGGGATATATAAGGCAAGAGGCATACTGGATGAATTCACCCTGAGGCTTCCTGTTGCACTTTCTGTAATACTTTCGGCCCTATCCACTTATTTTTTGGCAAAAAGGCTTTTTGGCCTGAAGATTGCCTTGGCCAGTGCCTTAATCTTTTTGACATCCTATGGAGTCATTACCTGGGGAAAAATTGCTGCCCCAGACATGTTGAATGTCTTTTTCATAATTCTAAGTGTAACCCTTTATTGGTTTATTAGAGAACAGGAGAAACCTTTTTGGTATTTCCTTCTCGGGGTGTTAATTGCCCTTTCAGGCCACATGAAGGGGCTTGTAGGTGTGGTAATCCCCCTTCTTTTGATTGTAATAGATGTCATTTATAAAAGGCGTTTTTCCATTTTTTTTAGACCAAAGATCATAGGCCCCTTTTTATTTGGCCTTCTTTTTTATTTTATCCCCTTTTTCTTATCAAGCATGACAGGCCCTAACCAGGGATATAACTGGATAACCATGGCCCTTCACGAAAGCCTTACAAGGGCCATAAGGCCCTTTGACCACAGGGGCAGCCCCTTTATGTATCTTGAATTTTTGCCAATATGGATGCTTCCCTGGACACCGCTTTTTTTGTCTTCCATATTTATTTTCTTAAAGGGCCTTAAAGGGCTTCCCTATGAGGCCAAATGGCTAGGTGTGTCAATCCTTGCAATATTTTTGCTTTTTACTGTGGCCGGCTCAAGAAGAAGTTATTATATCCTTCCGATACTTCCCTTTTGTGCCATTTTTACTGGAATGCTATTTGATTCAAGCCTGCCCTTTAAAGAAAGCCTGGTTAAAAGGGCCATTGGATTACAAGGGGCCTTTTTCCTTTTCTTTGCCCTTTCCCTTTGCCTTTTGGCCTCATACGGGCTGATAGGAAGGACATTTCCCCTTAAAGAGGATTTTTTAAGGGCCGTTTTGGTCCATGGCCTTTTGCTGTTGGTTGGGACTTTCCTCATCTTTTACTTTCTTAAAAAAGAAAGGGCTTCGTCCTTAATCTTCAGTCTATTGTTTACCGGCTATATTCTCACTGCCGGCTTTATTCTTGTTGAAAAATCCCATTTTGACAAATTTTCAACAGAAAGGACCTTTGTAAAGGGGCTAAAGGCAATTCAGAAATCACTTCCAAATACAATCAAGTTTTCATATTATCACATGGGGACAAGGACAAGGGCGAGACTATCTTTTTATCTAAATGAAAAGGAGCCAATACCTAATCTTACAAAGATAAAAAGAGAAGAGGCAAAGGACCTGGTCCTTATTTCAGAAAGGGAAGATTTTGAGATACTTTTAAGGGACCTTAAAAGGTATAATATGGATTACAGGATATTACTTAAGCAGGAAGTCCCCTGGTGGCTTGGCTGGCCCAACAGGCAAAAAAAGGAGTTAAGGCATCAACTCCTTTGTGTTTTAATCAAGGGATGACCTAGGAGAAAAAGAGGAATGAAAAAGATCCTTGTAACAGGCGGTTGCGGATTTATCGGTTCCAATTTTATTAGGCTCCTTTTAGAGGAAAGGGACTATGAGATCGTAAATCTCGATGCCCTCACCTATGCCGGAAACCTTGAAAACCTTCATGACATGAAGGATGACCCAAGATACAGGTTTGTAAAGGGAAGGATTGAAGATGAAAAGACGGTCCTTCCCCTTATGGATGAGGTGGATGCAGTTGTAAACTTTGCTGCAGAAAGCCATGTGGATAGGTCCATCCACAGCGCAATGCCTTTTTTGACCACAAATTGCCTTGGCACCCAGAATCTCCTTGACTGTTTCAGAAGGGCAGGACGAGGCAAGGTCTTTCTCCATGTATCAACGGATGAGGTCTATGGAAGCCTTGGAAAGGACGATCCGCCCTTTAAGGAGACGGACAAATTAAGGCCAAACAGCCCCTATTCTGCATCAAAGGCCGCATCTGACCTTCTTTGCCGTGCGGCATGGAAGACCTTTAAGGTCCCTGTTGTGATAACAAGGTGCTCAAATAACTACGGGCCCTTTCAGTTCCCTGAAAAGCTCATTCCCCTTATGATAATAAATGCCCTTTCAGGCAGAAGGCTTCCTGTCTATGGAGACGGAAAGAATATTAGGGACTGGATCTATGTGGAAGACCATTGCAGAGGGGTCCTTTGTGCCCTTGAGAAGGGGAAACCTGGCTTCATCTATAATTTTGGCGGGGAGTGCGAGCTTACAAACCTTGAAGTCATAGAAAAGATACTGGAAATCCTTAAAAAGGACAGGGACCTGATAGAGTTTGTAAAGGATAGACCCGGCCATGATAGACGCTATGCAATGGATATAACACTCGTCAAAAAAGAGCTTTCCTGGAAGCCGGAAACAGACTTTGAAAAGGGCATATCAAGGACTGTTTCCTGGTATATGGAAAATAGGACCTGGTGGCAGCGTATAATCTCAGGAGAATATAAAGACTATTATAAAAAACACTACGATAAGGCCCTTTAGCAATGAAAAAAGTCCTAATTACAGGCGCCAAAGGTATGCTAGGCCAAGACGCAGTAAAGGCCTTTAGGGAGGGATTTTCCATCTTTCCCTTTTCCCATGGGGAGCTTGATATAACAGACCTTGACCAACTGAGGGGAAAATTCCGGGAAATAATGCCGGATATTGTCCTTAACTGTGCTGCCTACACAAAGGTTGACCAGTGTGAAACAGAAAGGGATAGGGCCTTTTTGGTTAATGGGACAGGACCCTTAAACCTTTCAATTGCATGTAAGGAAGTCGGGGCCATGCTTATTCATATAAGCACTGATTATGTCTTTGACGGAAACTTTTCCTTTCCCATTAAAGAGGATGAAATGCCTTCCCCCATAAATGCCTATGGAGAGTCAAAGCTTCTGGGTGAAAAAAATATCATGGAAAATATGGATGATTTCCTGATAATTCGAACCTCCTGGCTCTTTGGAGAAAACGGCCCAAACTTTATTAAAACCATCCTTGGCCTTTCTGAGGAAAGGGATAGGCTATCTGTGGTTAATGATCAAAGGGGCTCTCCCACCTTTACCAGGGATCTCGCAATGGGTATTAGGCTCCTATTTGAAAAGGGGGCCAGGGGCATAGTTAACTGCACAAATACCGGGGCCTGCACCTGGTATGAGCTGGCACGGTTTTCATGCGATTTCCTAAAAAGGCAGGTAAGGATTGAGCCCATAAAAAGTGAAGAGTTCAGGCGTCCTGCAAAAAGGCCAAAGTATTCAGTTCTAAGCAGCAAGAGATTCAGGGAAATTGCTGGAAAGCCCATGAGACACTGGCAAGATGCAGTAAGCGAATATTTAGAAACTACCTTTCATGGTAAATAGACTCCTTTTTAAGCTAGTAGCAAAAGAGGTAATTTTGCCATTCTTTTTTTCCCTTGGGGCCATGAGCCTTCTTTTTCTTACCGGAAAAATCTTTACACATATAGAGCCCCTCTTGGCTGCCGGGATCACATTTAAAGAATTCTTGTGGCTCAACCTTTTGATGCTTCCAATCTTTCTATTTGTTCTAATTCCAATTTGCACATTGCTTTCCATACTTATTGGATTTATTAGACTCTCAAGGGATAGTGAAATTATTGCACTTTTTTCCTGCGGGACAAATCCCAAAATGCTTCTATCTCCTGTAATATTTTTTTCCTTTCTAAGTTTTCTTGTGGGCATTTTCGTCTCTGCCTTTATTGTCCCTAACGCAAAACTTCACACAAGGCACTTTATGAAAAACATCACAGAAAAGGTCCTAATGAAGGGAATTCCTGAAAAAAGGTTTTTCTCACCCTTTAAGGGCCTTACATTTTTTGTGGATAAATCAACCGAGAATGGACGAAACTTTAACGGTGTTTTTATTAGTGATTCCAGAAAAAAGGAGGCCAACTACACAATTCTTGCAAAAAGGGGAAAACTAGATACTGACCAAAAAACAGGCAAGGTAGCCCTAAAGCTATTTGAAGGAAAACTGTTAAATATAAATGAAGACTTCACCGCCCTTGATTCAATTGATTTTAAAAGATATGTGCTTTCCCTTTCTACACCTAAGGAAGAAAAATATAAAAGAAGGGGGGAGATGACCACTTTCGAACTTTTTAAAAAGGGACATGATCAAAATATTTCAAAGGGCCACAGGGTTAAGTACTTGATTGAATTTCACAAAAGGCTTGGAATTCCCTTTAGTTCACTAATAATGGGGCTTTTGGCAGCCCCGCTTGGAATCTTTTTTGGAAGGACAGGATATTCTATTGGGATTTGTGCAGGGCTTTCCGCTTTTTTAGGCTACTATTTAACAATTATCCTTGGAACTACCCTTGCCGATGAAATGATTCTCTCCCCCTTTCTTGGCGTTTGGATACCAAATGTCTTATTTGCCTTGTTGACCTTTGCAACCATAAGGCGCCTTGAAAAAAGAGGCCCAATCCTGAACTAGAGATGTTGGCAGAAAGGCTCATTTCAAAAAGCTTCCTCTCAATACTTTTCGTGCTTTTTTTTGGCATTACAGGGCTTTATCTCTTGATAGATGCCTTTGAAAATCTCCCTGACTTTCTTGAGCAAGGGGTGGATTTTTTAACCATTGTTGTCTATTTTCTACTTCTCTGTCCAAAAATAATGTTTCAGATTAGCCCCCTTGCCATTGTCCTTTCTGGAATCCTTTCCATTCTTATTCTTGGAAAGACAAAACAGATCCTGGCCATGAGGACCATTGGAATTACACCTGAAAAGATATTTAGACCCATTCTCTTTTTATCCTTTTTACTGGCAGTCCTTTTTACTTTGATGAATCTCTATCTAGTTCCCAAAAGTCAAGATACTGCTGAAGAAATTCTATCCATGAAACTTGGTAAAAAGACAGACAAGGGCCCGGTCATTCATAAGGGGCAGCTCTTTTTTAGGGGTAAGAATTCCCTTTTGGCTGCCAGGATACTTGATCCAAGTGCAAAAGTCCTTTCAAATGTAAAATGGCTGACCTTTGACAAAAAATATAACCTTAAAAAATTCCTGGCAGGAAAAATGGTCCACTTTGTAGATGGAAAATGGATATTTAAAATGGGCCTCATGATCAATAACGGGGAAAAGTCTAGCTTTTTCGATAAAAAAACAGTTGACTTGCCAGTCACTCCCAGGGACCTGGCCTCTTCTGAAAAACCCATTGAAGAGGCATCCTTTGATGAGATCTATTTCATGTTAAAAAGGCTTAAAGAGACCGGTCTTCCCTATTACCTCCAAGAAACAGTGTTACTTTCTCAAATATTTTACCCATTTCTGGGGGTAAGTCTTCTTTTTCTTTGTTTGCCAATCATCTTTTACAAGGTCCATGAAGGTGCAACTGTTGGTCTTATTATCGGGACTGGGCTTTCCTTTCTTATCTGGACTGTCTGGAATATGCTTGTCTCCATGGGAAAGACTGGAGCCCTTGATCCAGTTTTTTGTGTAAGTCTTCCCCATATCTTTTTGATAAGTGCAGGTGCTATTTATAGAAAATTGGTGAGGTTTTAGAAAATGAGTGAAGAAGAACGCATAAAGGAAATTATAAAAAGGCTTAAAAGGGAATACGGAAGGGCAAAAATCGCCCTTAGGTACCGTGACCCCTTTGAGCTTCTTGTGGCAGTGATACTTTCTGCCCAGTGTACTGATGAAAGGGTAAACAAGATCACACCTAAACTTTTTAAAAGGTTTCCCACACCAAAGGCCATGGCAGAGGCAGACGTCCACGAGATTGAAGAGCTCATAAGATCAGCAGGCTTTTTCAGAAATAAGGCCAAGAACATAAAGGCTGCCGCTAAAATGATTGTTGAAAAATACGGTGGAAAGGTCCCAGACAGCATGAAAGAGCTCATCAAGCTTCCAGGAGTTGCCAGAAAAACTGCAAATGTGGTCCTTTACAATGCCTTTGGAAAGATCGAGGGAATAGCCGTTGACACCCATGTAAAACGCATTGCCTATAAGCTTGGCCTTACAAAGGAAAAGGACCCGGTAAAGATAGAAAAGGACCTTATGAAAAAGATTCCCAAAGAAGACTGGGGACTCATCACCTATCTTCTAATTGACCATGGAAGAAAGGTCTGCAAGGCAAGAAGACCAGATTGTGAAAATTGCATATTGAAAGATATTTGTCCATCTAGTCAGGTCCCGATTGACAAGACATGAATTTGATTTTACCCATGTTGTTCAATTTCCAAAATAAAACCAAAACTGGGCTCAGGGAGGGGAAATGAACAATTATTTCCAAAAGGTAATAGAGGCAAGGGAGTTTCTAAAAAAACGCATCCCCTTTGAACCAACTGTTACCCTCATGCTTGGAACCGGGCTAGGCGGCCTTGTTGAAAAGATGGATGTAGGCCTTGAGCTCGATTATAAAGACATACCGAATTTTCCTGTTTCCACTGCCCCGGATCACAAGGGAAGGCTATCTGTTGGTAGAATCGGCGGGACAAGATGCGCCCTTTTCCAGGGAAGGTTTCACTACTATGAGGGCTATTCCACAAAGGAGCTCACCCTTCCTGTAAGGGTCATGTCCCTTTTGGGTTCAAAGATTCTTATTGCATGTAATGCAGCAGGTGGGCTTAATCTCAATTTTGAATCAGGGGATCTCATGCTCATAAAGGACCATATCAATCTTATCCCTGAAAGCCCCTTGAGGGGGGAAAACTGGGAAGAGTGGGGCCCACGGTTTCCCGATATGTCAAGGGCCTACAGCAAAAGACTTAGGGAGCTTTCAAGGAGTGTTGCGGCAAGTCTTGGGATACTTTTAAGGGAAGGGGTCTTTGTGGCAGTGCCAGGACCCCAGCTTGAAACCCCGGCAGAGACCAGATACTTGAGGCATATTGGGGCAGATGCAGTTGCCATGTCCCTTGTTCCAGAGGTGATTGTGGCGGTTCATGCAGGAATGAAGGTCCTTGGCATCTCTGTCATTGCCAATGTTAATGACCCGGATAACTTTGAACCGATCTATATAGAAGACGTAATTGAAGAGGCCCAAAGGGCAGAGGTCAGGCTTTCCAGGGTGCTTGAAGGGCTACTTACGGAATTAAGGGAATATGAATCATAACGGGATATTGATAACAGGAGAATATCTTATTGTCTCTTCCAAAAAGGCCCCTTTAAGGAATGGCGCCCTTGCAGTAAGGGATGGATTTGTAATTGATACAGGGAAGAAAGAGGACCTTATTAAAAAATATCCCAATTTTGAAAGGGTAGATAGACCAAGCGGGCTTATTGCCCCAGGTCTTATAAATTCCCATACCCATGCCCCAATGGTTCTATTTAGGGGCCTTGCCGATGACCTTCCCCTTAAGACATGGCTTGAAAAATACATCTTTCCAAGGGAAAGGGCCCTAACTCCTGAGCTCATCCGTCTTGCAACAAGGCTTTCTTGTGCAGAGATGATTCGTTCTGGCACAACTGCCTTTGTTGACATGTACTTTTTTGAAAGGGTCATTGGCCAGGTGGCAAAGGAGGTGGGAATTAGGGCCTATCTTGGAGAAGGGCTTCTTGATTTTCCAACCCCTTCCTTTGACAGCCCCAAAAAGGCCCTTACTGAGACCATTTCCCTTTATGAGAAATTTAGGAAAGATGCCCTTATAAATGTGGTTGTGGCACCCCATACGCCCTATACCTGCAATAGGGACATCCTGTTAAAGGCAAAGGGCCTTTCAGAAAGGCTTGGTATCCCCCTTACAATCCATCTTTCTGAAACAAAATGGGAATATCAGGAGATACAAAAAATACACGGAAAGACACCTGTTGAATATCTGGATCACCTAGGCATTCTGGATAAAAGACTCATTGCCTTTCACACCGTATGGCTTAATGAAAGGGACATGGATATCCTTTCAAAAAGAAAGGTAAACTGCTGTCACTGCCCTGAGAGCAATCTTAAGCTTGGCTCTGGAATAATGCCTCTATTTAGGCTCCTTGAAAGGGGCGTAAATTGCCTCTTGGGAACAGATGGTGCGGCAAGCAACAATGACCTTGATATGCTTTCTGAAATGGATTTTTGCGCAAAGCTTCCCAAGGGGAAAAACCTTGCCCCAGAGGTGGTTAAGGCAGAAGATTGCCTTCAAATGGCCACCCTGAATGCCGGGGTTGCCCTTTTTGATAAAAGGCTTGGGACCCTGGAAAAGGGCTCCCATGCAGACCTTTTTATCATTGACCTTGATAGCCCCCACCTTCGTCCATGCTTTCACCCAGTATCCCAGATTGTCTATGTGGCAAAGGCAGGGGATGTGACAGACACCATGGTGGCAGGAAGATTTTTGATGAAGGAAAGAAGGCTTTTGACCATTGACGAAAGGGCCCTTTTGGAAGAGATCAAATCCTATGAGAGTCGGCAAGCTCTTTAAGGACCTCCTTGTAGTCAATGCCCCTTTTCCTAAATCCTTCCCTTCCAAAATGGATATTTGCCTCAAGAAGAAGGGGGCCCCTTTCTGACATGATTATGTCAACACCTGCATGGTCAATATTTGACAGGTTGCAAAATCTTTTGGCAAGCCTAATGGCCTCCTTTGGCACCTTTAAAAAGTCAATTCTTCCCCCCTGAAAGACATTTGTCCTAAAATCCGTCCCTTCCTGCACCCTCCAGTAGGAAAGGATCACCTCTTTTCCAATTATCACAACCCTTATATCCCGGTCGATTTCAATGTATTCCTGAAAATAGCACCTGATGGTCCCTTTTAGATACTGGTCTAAATCCCTTTCATCCCTTATTAGAAAGGTTCCAACTCCCCTTGATACCCCGATAGGCACCTTTGCCACAAAGGGAAAATCAAAGGATTCAAGTATCCTTTCCCTCTTAACCCTTCCATAAAAAATCCTTGTTTTTGGGTGAGGTAGCCCAAGGGCCTTAAAAAGAAGGGTCTGCTTTATCTTGTCACCAAGAAGCCCATAGCTTTCTCTGCTTGGGAAGATCTCCTTTTTAAGACAGGAAAAGAGCTCAACATAGTGGGGAGTTGGAAAGTAAATCTTTTTTGAAGAAAGGATAAGGGCAAGTTCCTCCCTGGAATATTCCGAAAGGTCAAGTCTTAGGGGAAGACATCTAACGGTCTTTGAAAGGCTTAGCTTTGGGCCAAGACAAATCCTATCTGGATTTTTAGGCATTTCTCAATATCTTGGATGGGTCCACCTTTGAGGCCTGCCTTGCAGGGTAGATGGTTGCAAGGACACAGATTATGAGGGCACAGATGGCAATCATGGCCACATCTGACTTATAGAGCAATATAGGGATGGTGTCTGTGTAATAGACCTCCTTTGGGATCTTTATGAACTTATACCTTTTTAAGAGCCAGCAAAGGCCGATTCCTCCGCTAACCCCCAAAAAGGTGCCCAAAAAGCCGATTATTGACCCATGAAGCATAAATATTCTGAGAATCAAGGCGTTTGTTGCGCCCATTGCCTTTAGGATGGCAATGTCTGATTTTTTCTCCATAACCATCATGGAAAGGGTGCTTATGATGTTAAAGGCGGCAACAAGGACAATGAGGGTAAGGACTACAAACATTGCAAACTTTTCAAGCTCCATGGCAGAAAATAGGTTCCTGCTCATCTGCTGCCAGTCCATTACCCAAAAGGGATAGCCAAGGATCTCCATGATCTTTTTGGAGATTTGTGGGGCCATGTAGATATCAGAGACCTTTACCTCAAAGGCATGGATTTGATTTTTTAGGCCAAGAAGCCTCTGGGCGGCCTTAAGGGGCATAAAGGCAAGGGACATGTCGTATTCGTACATGCCAATGGACTGAACCCCTATGACCCTCACGGTCCGGATCCTTGGCATCATGCCAATTGGGGTGATGGTTCCGCTTGGAAGGACTATCCTTATGGAGTCTCCTGCACTAATTCCCAAAGTAAGGGCAAGCTCCTTTCCGATGATTATTGGATAGATGTCTCCTCCCTTATATTCCTTAAAGGCGGAAATGCCACGGCCTGAAATGATCTTTCCAAAGGTTACCACCTTTTTAACACTTTCTGGATCAACACCCCTTATGGCAACCCCGCTTACAGCACGTCCTGAGCTTAAAAGGGCCTGGATATAGACGATTGGCGTTGCGCATATGACCCTTGCCCCCTCCTCTCCATGCCTCAATCTTGAAAAAAGGCCGAAAATGGCACTTTTTGGAGGGATACTTACACCTTCTATCCTTTTCTTTATGGCCTCCACGTGGTCAAAGGGACCTGTATAGCTTCTTACCAAAAGATGTGCGTTAATTCCAAGGATCTTTGTCCTTAGATGATTTTCAAAGCCTGCCATGACTGCAATGACAACAATCAGGGCCATGACTCCAAGGGCAACGCCACCTGTTGAGATGGCAGAAATAATGGAGATAAATTTGTGTTTCTTCTTGGCCCTTAGGTATCTAAGGGCCATGAAAAGCTCATACCTCAAGGGCAACTATTCCTTCTTGGCTCTTGGTCTAAGCTGTGGAAAGAGTATCACATCCCTTATGGAAGGGGAGTCTGTTAAGAGCATCACAAGTCTATCAACCCCGATTCCCTCTCCGGCAGCAGGGGGCATCCCAATCTCAAGGGCCCTCACATAATCATAATCCACCTCTGGAGGGATCTCCTCATCATCTCCCCTTTTTGCAACCTGCTCTTCAAAGCGCCTTTTTTGATCCCTTGGATCATTGAGCTCTGAAAAGGCATTTGCAATCTCCCTTCCAGCAATGAAAAGCTCAAATCTATCTGTAACACTTGGATCTTCTTCGTTCCTTCTTGCAAGGGGGGATATGTCCGTTGGATATTTTGTGATAAAGGTGGGCTGGATGAGCTTTGGCTCAACCAGTAGATCAAATAGCTTTGTAAGATACTTTCCAAGAACAAGGTCCCTTTCCATCTCTGCACCAAGGCTCTTAAGCCTTTCCCTCAGGGCATCTTTGTCTTTAAGCTCACTTTCAGGAACTCCGCCCACTTCCACCAGGGCCTCCTTGAGGGTAAATCTCTTCCAGGGCGGTGTAAGATCTATTTCATTTCCTTGATAAGTGAATTTGGTATCACCCTTTATATCCAGGGCCATCTGGGCAAAAAGCTCCTCAGTTCTTACCATGAGGTCCTCATAGGTTGCATAGGCCTCATAGAATTCAAGCATGGTGAACTCGGGATTGTGCTGGATCGAGATCCCCTCGTTTCTAAAATTCCTGTTTAGCTCAAAGACCCTTTCAAAGCCTCCCACAAGGAGCCTTTTTAGATATAGCTCAGGTGCAATCCTAAGATAAAGATCAATTCCAAGGGCATTATGGTGGGTAACAAAGGGCCTTGCAGTGGCCCCTCCCACAATTGGCTGCATCATTGGGGTTTCAACCTCCAAAAAGCCGTTTGAGGTAAAATACTGCCTCAGGATCTGGATGATCCTTGCCCTGGTCCTAAAGGTCTCTGAGACCTCCTTATTCATGATGAGGTCTTCATACCTTCTCCTGTATCGAAGCTCCTTATCCCTTATGCCATGATACTTTTCTGGAAGGGGCCTAAGGGACTTTGTAACAAGCCTTATTGTATCTGCCTCAATGGTAAGCTCATTGGTCTTTGTGCGAAAAAGCCTCCCCTTAACCTCAACGATATCGCCAATATCAAACTTTTTAAAAATCTTATAGGCGTCCTGCCCTACCCTGTCCCTCATTATGTGTATCTGGATAGAGCCTGATTCATCCTTTAGTGTGAAAAAGGCTGCCTTTCCAAAACGTCTT
The DNA here is from genome assembly GCA_026991135.1 of Deltaproteobacteria bacterium. Taxonomy (GTDB): domain Bacteria; phylum Desulfobacterota; class Dissulfuribacteria; order Dissulfuribacterales; family QOAL01; genus JAADCZ01. The sequence goes on from JALXCD010000122.1 coordinate 33,911, forward strand.
AAGGCCATGATGCGGCCTGCCACCCTAAAGGTATCCGTGACCTTTTCGAGGGCCTCATTGTCATAGTCCCTATAGACCTCCTTTATTGCCCCTGCCTTTTCAGGAGGCCTTATGTCATTTGGAAAAAGATTTATTCCAAGCCTTTCAAGTTCCTCTGCCTTTTGAAGGCGCTGTTTTAGCACCTGACTTTTTTGCATTTCATCACTCAAGGCCAAAACTCCTTTTCACTATCTTTAAAATGCTGACAGAAAGCAATTCTTAGTTTACTCTCCATCTAGAGTCAAGGACACAATGGCTTATTATGAAAAAGCTTTTTAATATCCTTAGTGAAAAGAGTCATAAATTGCTTATTTTCTGGATGACAATCATTTTTATAGGTTCCTCTATACCTGGTGAGGATATACCAGGAGATTTACCCCCTGACTATATCTTGCATTTTTTGGAATATGCACTCCTCGGATTTTTTTCTTATCTTTGGGTTTCAAGTAAGATATTTACAACAAACAAGGTCAAGGCACTTTTCTTTAGCTTTTTGATCCCTTCTATTTTCGGAATATTTGATGAATTCTACCAGGGATTTATCCCCGGACGATTTAAGGATCCACGGGATTGGCTAACAGATACCCTTGGAGGCCTTTTTGGAGCAATCCTTTGTATGCTCATTTTTTACTATTTTTATGAGAAAAATGGAAAGACAAAGGCATATCAGGGAAATATTAAAAGATCTTAGGAATATCATTTCCCATTCCAGGGATATAGGAGTAAAATATTACTATAAAAACGATCTTTCTAAGGTGGCTGAAATAATTTCTTTGGTTAAGGCAAAAAGAGCTGAAAAAAAAGCCTATTCTGAAAATTTGTCAAATATTAAAGAGCTTTCTTCCCTTTTTGAACTGGTAAGGTCCTGTACCCTTTGCAAACTTGCAAATGGCAGAAAAAATGTGGTCTTTGGAGAAGGAGATCCAAACTCTATTTTAATGTTGATTGGAGAGGCCCCTGGACGCGAAGAAGACATTACTGGAAGGCCCTTTGTTGGAAAATCTGGCGAGCTTCTTACAAAAATGCTTAGGGCAATAAATATTGAAAGGAGCGAGGTCTTTATTACAAGCGTTATTAAATGCAGACCCCCTTCCAACAGGACCCCAAAGGCCCAGGAGATTGACTCTTGTCTTCCATATCTTTTAAAGCAGATTGAGCTTATTGATCCAAGGCTTATACTCTGTCTTGGCTCCATTTCCTCAAAGACCCTTTTAGGAAAAGAGGAACCCCTTTCTAGGCTAAGGGGCAAGTTTTTCGACCTAAATGGAAGAAAGGTCATTTGCACATACCACCCTGCCTATCTTTTAAGGTTTGGCGGGGCCAAACAAATAGGCCTTAAAAAAGAGGCATGGCATGACCTTCAAATGTTACAAAGGGAATACGAAAGGATTAAAAGAAAGCGGGATTAAAATATTATCCTTTTTCCTTGTTTTGCTTTTTCTAAGCCCTTGGTTATCTTATTCCAAACAAGCTGAAGAAAAAGAAGACATTGAAATCCTCACTGGGCCTGTTTTTGAAATCAAGATTGATTTTGCCATAAGCCCTGCAAGCCTTGAAATTTTAAGGCACGGTCTTAGTGAGGCAAAAAGGGGCCATGCAAGCCTTTTTATCATCCTTCTTGACACTCCTGGGGGGCTTGTCACAAGTCTTAGGAAAATGGTTCAAGAGGTCATGAGCGCCCCTTTCCCTGTCTGTGTCTTTGTCTATCCTCCAGGGGCACAGGCTGCCTCTGCTGGGGCACTTCTTACTATGTCCGCAGATATTGCCGCAATGGCCCCTGGCACAAATATAGGTGCGGCACATCCTGTGGGTTTAACCGGGGATATGGCTGAAAATGGTACAATGGCCAAAAAGATGGAAAATGACCTTGCGGCCCTTGCAATAGGCATTGCCAAAAGGCGGGGAAGAAATGCCAAGTGGGCAGAAGATGCAGTAAGAAAAAGTGTTTCGATTTCTACACAAATGGCCCTTAAATTGGGAGTAATAGACCTTATTGCAAGGGATGTCCCAGAGCTTTTGAAAAGGCTTAGGGGCAAAAGAATCACGCTTTTAAGTGGAAAACAGGTGGAAATTTCACCAAAAGGCATTTTTGTAAAAAGGGTTAAGCCAACTCTAAGGGAAAAGATATTAAAAATCATTTCTGATCCAAATATCGCCTATATCCTCATGATGATCGGACTTGTGGGCCTTTATTTTGAGCTTGCCCATCCAGGGGTAATCCTTCCTGGCACTGTAGGCGCCATAAGTCTTATGCTCGCCCTTTATGCCCTTCATACCCTTTCTGCAAATATTACTGGTATTCTATTGATCCTTTTTGCCTTTGTGCTTTTTGTATTAGAGCTTTTTATAACAAGCCACGGAGTTCTTGCCATATCAGGGGCAGTGTCCCTTGCCATTGGCTCATTGATGCTTTTCGAAAATGCATCTGGAATCTTTATTTCAGCTAGAGTCCTTTGGCCCACTATTGTTTTTGTCCTTGCCTTTTTCCTAACAATTGCCCTTCTTGCTGCCCGAGCCATATTTTCCAAGCCAAAAACAGGCCTTGAAGGTCTTGTTGGTAAAAGAGGGGAGGTAAAAAAGAAAATCTCTAGAAATGAATATCTGGTATTTGTCCACGGGGAGCTATGGAGGGCAAGGTCCAAAATACCTTTAAGACCCAAGGATGAAGTCAAGGTGACAGAGATAGAGGGACTTAGGCTTAAGGTCAAACCAATAAAAAAATCCGAGGAGGAATAGCCATGCCTATTTTAATGATACTTTTTGTCTTTTTTACCATCTTATTCTTTGCAACTGCAATAAGGGTATTAAACGAATATGAAAGGGGTGTGATATTCCGGCTTGGAAGGGTTATAAAGGCAAAGGGACCAGGGCTTATTATCCTCATTCCAATTATTGATAAAATGAAAAAGGTGGATCTTAGAACTGTGACCTTGGATGTTCCTCCCCAGGACATAATCACTAAGGACAATGTTTCAGTAAAGGTGAGTGCAGTTGTATATTTTAGGGTCCTTGAACCAACTAAGGCAGTCATCGAGGTTGAAAACTATCTTTTTGCCACCTCTCAGCTTGCCCAAACGACCTTAAGGAGTGTGTGTGGCCAGGAAGAGCTCGATAGCCTCCTTTCCCAAAGGGAACGCATAAATGACAAGATCCAAACCATCCTTGATCAAGATACAGAGCCATGGGGTGTTAAGGTTAGTAAGGTTGAGGTCAAGGAGATTGACCTACCTGATGAAATGAAAAGGGCAATGGCGAAACAGGCAGAGGCAGAACGGGAAAGAAGATCCAAGATCATAAATGCAGAAGGAGAATATCAGGCTGCCCAAAAACTTTCAGAAGCAGCAGAGATAATAGGGAAGGTGCCGGCAGCCCTTCAGCTAAGATATCTTCAAACACTAAGGGAGGTGTCCCAAGAAAACAGTTCAACAATCCTTTTTCCAATTCCGATAGACTTATTAAAGCCCTTTTATGAAAAGGACGCTTAAAAAAAGAAAAGTTTGCTAATTTTTATATTGAGGAAATCCCATGTTAATGCATACCCCAGAAAGGCAATTGATTCCAATTAACTGGCAAAGTGCAGATTTACCATCCATGCCTACCATTGCTCGAAGGCTCATCGAGATGCTCTGTGAAGTAGAAAAGGAGACAGAAGAACTTTGTGAGCTTATTTCACAAGACCCTGCACTTACTGCCAAACTCTTACAAATTGCAAACAGTGCCCTTTATTCTCTGAGCTCAGAAGTAACTTCAATAAAACATGCAGTGGTACTTTTGGGTCAGGATGAGGTAATCCAGCTTGCTGTAAGTACCCTTTTGGCAAAGCGTTTTTTGACGGTCCCAAAGGAACTTAAGGGCCATGCAGAAAGGCTCTGGAAACATTGTTTAGCAACTGCCTATATTGCCAAGGATTTCGGCTCTGACATTGAAGAGCCTGATCTTTATACCTTGGGAATATTACATGACATTGGCTGGCTTATAATGATGTCCCAGGCACCCAGTCTTTTTTTGACAATGATTCAAGAAAGGCCCAAGAGCCTAAAAAGTCTTGAAGAAGACTGGGGTATTGACCATCAATACTGGGGTGCAAAACTTTTAGAGAAATGGGACCTTCCTGAGCCCTTTCAAGTAACTGCACTAAGGCATCACCATCCAGAAATTGAACTATCCCCACCAAAGTATCTACTCATATTGACGCTTTCTAACTTTCTTGCAAATCACATGAAAAATAATCTGTGGTCCTTTGAGGAAGATGAGATACCACAAAATGTTCTAAGTGGATTGGACCTTGACCAAGATGCCTTTAATGAAATGATTGAATGGGCAAATTCAAAAAAGGATGATGTAGAACTTCAGTATCAATTGACAAGGGCTTAACCTATCCCCTTTTTAAACTTGTAATTGCGTAACATGCTATTCCCTGGCTGGTTCCACAAAATCCAAGCCCTTCAGTGGTTGTGGCCTTAACATTAATTCTCTCCCTTTTTAGATTAATGGCCTTTGAAATATTTTCTACCATCTTAGGAATAAAAGGAGAAAGTTTAGGTTTCTGACAAACAATAGTGGAATCAATATTGATAATTTCTAGACCCCTTTCCTTAAGCTTCTTATCCACCTCTTTTAACAAAAAAAGGCTTGAAACGTCCTTAAAGCGTCTATCCGTATCTGGAAAATGTTTTCCAATATCTCCAAGACCTCCAGCCCCTAAAAGGGCATCACAGATGGCATGAAGAAGGCAGTCTGCATCTGAATGCCCAAGAAGGCCAAGTTCGTATTCTATCTCCACCCCCCCCAGAACAAGGCGTCTTTCAGGGACCAGCCTGTGAACATCATATCCAAAGCCAACTCTTAATTCCATATTTACCCATTAAGCTTATCTTTAATGTAACCTGAAATGGCACGCGCCATGATTAGATCTTCCTTTGTAGTGATCTTGAAATTAAAGGACGATCCAAAATGGACTGCCACATTGATACCTGCAAATTCCAGAAGGCTTGCCTCATCTGTTGCAACAAAACCAGTCTCTTTAGCCTTTTGATAGGCCATAAAAAGGTCCTTTTTCTTACAAACCTGAGGAGTAAGTGCAGCTACAAGTTTTGATCTATCAATTGTTTTTGTGATAATCCCATCTTCCACCTGCTTTATAGTATCTATGACCTTTTTCCCCAAAATAGCTGCCCCAAGCTCTCTTGCCATAAGGCAAAGTGCATCTATCTCATAGGGAGACACAAAGGGCCTTGCAGCATCATGGACAGCAATCCATTCCATTTGGGAAGATGCGGACAAAAGTCCATTTTTCACAGATTCTTGCCTGGTGGCCCCCCCAGGCACAACCTTAAAAGGAAGCCTCTGACCTATTGCTTTTTTTGCATATTGTTCAACTTCCTTTAGATAATCCAATGGTGCAACAACTACTATTTCACTGATCTCATTTGCCCTTGAAAAGGCCTCAAGGCTCCATGCAATTATTGGTTTTCCATCAAGGTCAAGAAACTGCTTTGGTATCTCGTCTCCAAGCCTTGTTCCTGAACCTCCTGCTGCTATAATTGCTGTAACCAACATAACTTTTAGACAAAAACTTTCTCTGGATTTAAAATGTTTTTGGGATCAAACACCTTTTTTATCCCCTTTTCAATATCCATAACTCTCTTTCCTAACTCAATGTCAATAAAGGGCATCTTTAAAAGGCCAATTCCGTGTTCACCTGAAATGGTTCCACCAAGAGAAACCGCCCTTTGCATAAGTTCTCTTATTACTTCATTAAGCTCTTTTTTTAAATCCTCCTTGTTGAACAGAAGATTTACGTGCAAATTCCCGTCCCCTATATGTCCGAAGATAAAAAAGTTGATGCCACTATCCCTTTCAAGCTCCTTTAAAAAATTCAAAAAATTTGAGATCTCCTTTCTTGGAAGACAAACATCTTCACTTATCTTTTTTGAAAATCCTAGCCTTTTTAGATAAGGAGAAACACTTCTTCTTACCTTCCAAAGAAGCCGTCGTTCCCTTTCATCCCTTGCCAACAGCACCCTCCCCCCATTCTTTTTAAGCACTTCTTCAGTCTTTTTACCTAAAAGAAAAAGAGATTCCCTATCACCATCAAGCTCAACAAGCAAAAAGACCCTGTCTTGATCTAAGACCTCAATGGGCAATTCACCTGATACAAGTTTCAGGGTCTTTTCATCTAGGAATTCTGCACACCTTGGGAGTATCCCTGACAAAAAAAGGCCAGTTATTGCATTAATTGCATCTTCCATCCGAGGGAAAAGTCCACATATAGTTACTATGCCTTCTGGTCTCGGAATAAGCCTTAAAATCACCTTTGTCACGATGCCAAGGGTCCCTTCAGAGCCTACAAAAAGCCTTGTAAGATCATATCCCACCACACCCTTTGAGGTCTCGGTTCCAGTTTTTATGATGGTCCCATCTGGTAAACAGACCTCAAGGCCCTTAACATAGTCCTTTGTAACGCCATATTTTATGGCCCTTGCACCCCCTGCACCTGTGTTCACATTTCCACCAATGGTACAAAAATTAAGGCTTGCAGGATCTGGCGGGTAAAAGAGATTAAACCTTTTGGCCTCTTCATCAATCTTTGCTGTAATAACTCCTGGCTCACAAACAGCAGTAAGCTCAACCGGGTCTATTGAAAGAATACGGTTCATCCTGGCAAATGAAATGCAAAGCCCGCCCTTTACCGGAACAGAAGCGCCTGTGGTGCCTGAGCCTGCACCTCTGGGGGTTACTGGCATTTCCCATCTATTGCAAAGCTTAAGAATTGCGCTTACTTCATTAACCGTTTTTGGAAGGGCAACAAAGTCAGGAGTGGCTTCAAGCCCACTTGCATCTATACCATAACAGGCAGTGTCAACCGGGGAGGTAAGGAGATTTTCTTCTCCCAATATGGCAATTAGTTCCCTGGCCCTGGCCTTTTTTTCACGTTGGCTTTTGTCAAAAAGGCCTATTGCCACTTTTTCCTTTCCACTTGTGAAAGGAGATAGTCCATCTGATGCCTGAATTTTGAATTGGTTTTAAGCATCCTTTCTATCTTCTTTATAGAATGAAGGACGGTGGCATGATCCCTATTAAATTCCTTTCCTATATTTTGCAGGGTAGCACTTGTAAATTTTCTGGAAAAATACATGGCAATCTGCCTTGGAAGAGCTATTTCCTTTCTTCTGGACTTTGAGCGGAGTTGATCAGGCTTAACATTAAAGTGCCTGCAAATAAGATCCAAAATCCTTGAAACTGTAAGCTCTTCTGGCTCACCTATCAGCTCATTAATTATTTCTCTGGCGAGAGAAAGGTCTATGGGCCTTTTCAGAAGGGATGATTTGGTTATAAGGCCAATAACAGCGCTTTCTATCCTTCTAATGTCGCCAGTAAGTTTATGTGCGAGATACTCAACCGTTTCTGGACAAAGATTGATACCCTGACTTTTTGCCTTTCTGATGACAATCTTTTTTCTTGTTTCAAAATCAGGTGGATTAATAGAAGTAATGATACCGCTTTGAAGGCGAGAGCGAAGGATGTCACTTATTTTGGGAATAGCCCTTGGAAGCTGATTACCGGTAAAAATTACTATCTTTCCCCTGTCGATTAGCGGATCGAGGGCAAGGGCAAGCTCTGTCTGTGTTCTTTCCCTTCCTGAAAGGCAATGGACCTGCTCAATCATCAGACAGTCGCATTGTGTATAGAGCTTCTTTTTAAGATTATCAAGGGAATTGTTCTTTATGGCTGTGACAACCTGCTGGGTAAAATCATTGGCTGTTAGATAATAAAGCCTTGCAGATGGCCGTTTTCCAAGGATATGCTGCCCTACTGCCTGGGTTAAATGGCTTTTTCCAAGGCCGGAGGCAGCATGAAGATAAATGGTTCTTGCCATCTTCCCTTGATTGGCAGCCTCCCAGCAGGCTGCATAGGCATATTGATTGCTTTCACCAACAACAAACTCTTCAAAGGTAAATCTTTCACAAAAATTTGGCCTAGGAATCTCAGTTGGAGAAAATTTGGGAAGATGAAGCTGCTTTCTAGCAGACTCCTTTATTCTTTCAACTGGCTCAAGTGCAATTTTTATAACGTCTGCCCCAAGCCCCAAAAGGTCTTCTCGGATATAGGGGAAATAATGTTCCTGAACCCACGATGCAAAAAATTGATTGGGACACTTTAGTACCAAGGTATCCCCTTCAACTCTGTCATAGACCAAAGGGGCAATCCATAGGCGATAGCTCCCTTCAGATACCCGCTGACGTAATCTCTCCTTAATTTCCTCCCACAGCTCCCTCATTGCCATTACTCCAACAGATAAGTTCCTTCTTTCCCCAAAAAAGATTTAAAAAAAACTCATAACAAGAAAAACGCCAAAAGGACCTTTTGTAACGCAGGATTATGTCCGAATTTTTAATTTCCTAATTACTGGATGTCAAAGTTGATTATTCCAAAATAATCTTTTTCATGAATCCATTTTCAACAACTTCTATATCCTTTTAGAATTTCGTGATTTTCAAGGGATATTTTTATAACCCTTTGTGAATTCAATAGTTT
>JALXCD010000122.1:42497-46512 GCA_026991135.1 Deltaproteobacteria bacterium
TTATATTTTATTGAAAAGTTTTCAAAAAAATATTAACCTTTAAAAATCTAAAAAAATCTAAAAAAATCTAAAAATTTTATTTTCTTTTTTATTGGATTATTGCCCTATCTTCCTTCTAAGATAACCTCTTTTCTCTTTAACCGTCCGTTCCGATAAAAAGATATTAGGACCTTTTTGTCAGGCCCCTTTTTATTGAGAACCCTTATCAAATCCTTATCATTTTTTACAGGTATCCTATCAATGGCTACTATTAAATCGCCCCCAAGGGGATATAGCCGATTACCAAGCCTAAGCTCCCTGGTTGCACCCAAAAGACCAGCCCTTTGAGCAGGGCTTTTATCATCTACCCCTACCACCAGCACCCCTCTATCTACAGGAAGATTCAACAGTCTTTTCAATAATGGAGTTACTGTAAGAAATCTAGCCCCCAGATACGTCCTTATTACCTTTCCGTTTTCTATTATCTTTGATGTAATCCAAAAAAGATCCTCAGATTGAATAAAAAAACCCTCATTTGGAGGAAGATTTGTCAATGGGCTAAAGGCCATACCCAACAGCCTCCCCTTTAAATCCAACACAGGCCCTCCAATAAGGCCTCTGTGTATAAAAACACTAATCTGGACCACCTGAAAAGACGATTTATTAAGCAATATTGACCTTGTGGGACATGAAATTATGCCACTATGAAGGATATGTCTTCCGTCTGGATTTACACCAATTACCACAATTTCTTGTCCAAGGCGTAGTTGTTTTCTTTTTGGCCTTTTAACAAGGGGCCTAAGCTTCTTAAGTATTTCCTTTGGTGCCTTAATCTTGATTACACAAACTCCTGTAAGTTTGTCACTGCCTACAAGCACTCCAGGCCAGTATCCAAGTGACGGGATAGAGCATTCAATGGAGTGAATATCTGCAATAATTGATTCATGAGTAATTATGTGCCCCCCTTTGTCAAGAATAAATCCAGGACCCATTCCCTTATGAACTACAGGGCTATATGCAGCCTTGTTGCCTATCTTTGTGCTTGAAATAAAGACTATAGAATCTAGCACCTTTGATGATATGGCAGAAAAGGCCATAACTGGAAAAAGTAAAAGAATCAGATTTACCAAGAAAATTCCCTTTAAGATAGGATCCTTCATAAGAAAATAACCTCCGCTCATGAAATGAAAAGAACTGTTGCAACTATAAGTGCCAGGATAAGTCTATAAATGACAAAGGGATAAAAGGTGTTTTTCTTTAGATAATTCATCAAAAAAGCTATTACCAGATAGCCTGAAATTAGAGATGCCAAAAATCCAACAAAATAGTTTATATCAACACCTTGTCCGCCGGATTTTATAATTTTTAGTCCCTCATAAAGGCCAGCCCCTGCTATTATAGGTGCAGAAAGGAGAAATGAAAACTTCGCAGAGGAACTCCTATCAAGGCCAAGAAAAAGTCCACAGGTCATTGTAATGCCACTTCTTGAAACGCCTGGAATAATGGCAAGTGCCTGGGAAAGGCCAACCAAAAACGAATCTTTTAACGTAAGGGATGAAAGGTTTCTTATGTGCCTTGCGAACCTTTCTGCCAGGAACAGCAAAATGGCCACTGAAGAAAGTGTAACTACAACTACCCAAGGCGACCGTAAATAGGTCTCCGCTACCTTTTCAAATAAAAAGCCAAAAAGGGCACCTGGAATGGTCCCTATTACAAGATAAATAAAAAGTCTTTTTGAATCTTTATCCCTTGAGGTTGGATTAAGACTTAAAAGAAGCCTTAGCCAGTCTTTAAAAAAGAAGGCCAAAACACTTACCAGGGTCCCAAGATGAAGTATTACATCAAATGCAAGAGGAGTTTCCTTAAGCCCCAAAAAATATTCTGCAAGCACCAGATGTCCTGAGCTTGAAACAGGAAGAAACTCGGTGATACCTTGAAGAACGCCTAAAAATATGGCCTCATATGAATTCATGAATTTTCTCCTAAACTAAAGCTAAGAGAGGATAAATCAAAAAAAATGTTACCACAATCAAATTCATTTAGAAAAGACAAGCCTGGAAGTTTCTTTATGATGGGGTTAAAGGACACTCGTCTTGATGATGATGCCATTACCCTCATGGAAAAATACTCTATTTCCAAATTTATCCTCTTTTCAAGGAATACAACCGAAGGTCCTAAAAGACTTAAGGCCCTTTGTGATGATATAAAAAGGTATTCTAAAGAACTAGGTCTTAAGCCCTTAATTGCCATTGATCAAGAGGGAGGTCCTGTAAGGCGTCTTCGCCCTCCCCTTTTCCCAGATATTCCCAGCCAAAAGGAAATAAAGACGGCCAATGATCCCATAAAAAAAATGAAAGAACTGGCCCAAAGGACAGCCAATTTACTTTTGGAAAATGGGATAAATGTGAATTTTGCTCCTTGTCTTGACCTTTGCCTTGATGCAGAAAGTCATGTGTTAAAGGGGAGATGTTTTGGAAATGACATCAATTTGGTATCGAGACTTGGAGAAATCTATGTGGAAACCATGAATAAAATAGGGGTCATTTGTGTAGCTAAACACTTTCCAGGTATTGGAAGGGTAAAATTCGATCCTCACCATGACCTGCCTAAAGTAGATGTCAAAAAAGAAATCATCTTAAAAGAAGCTACGCCCTTTAAAAGGGCAATTAGAAAGGGTGTCAAAGGAATAATGACATCCCATGTCATCTACAAAGATATTGATTCAGAAAACCCTGCCACCCTTTCTAAAAAAATTGCCAATATATTTTTAAGAAAGGACTTTGGCTTTAAAGGCCCTCTTTTTTCAGATGACATGGAAATGAAGGGAATCCTTGGACAATTTGAAATTGGAAAGGCATGTTTAAAGTCATTTTTGGCAGGGCATGATATTATTCTTATTTGTAGTGAGTATTCCCTTGTAAAAAAAGCCCTTGAGAGTTTTAAAAAGGGCCTTTACGATGGAATGATAAAAGAAGAACGGCTGAGTGAAGCACTTTCAAGGATTGAAAGATTAAATCACCCCTAAAAATACCCCAATCTTTCTGTCTTCTTCAAGGATATGATCTAATAACCACATGTGTAAAAAGCCTGACAATTCTTCAGCGGTCCATGTCTTCCCATTTTTAAAATCAATTAGAATCCGTGCCACATCATTTACAAGGTCCTTGTGTAAATTCTGATGCCTCTTTAGGTCTGGGAAGCCTATCTTTTTCATAACCTCTTCTTCACTTTTAAAATGTATCTTCACATAATCAACCAAGTCCTTTAACACATTCCCAATTACTTTGTTGGAATCCCCATTACTCATGGCCTTTTCAAGCTTATTAATCAATTCAACCAACATTTGATGCTCTGAATCCACCTTTTTGATCCCTGTTTCATAAATGCTTTTCCACTCCATTTACATCTCCTTTGTTTAGTTTTTTCATCTTTAAAAAATAAAAAAGCCCACCCCTCCAATGGAGAAATGGACTTTCATGGTCAAAGGATTAATATCTCTTTTAAATATCTTATCGGAAAATTACCCTTTTGGATTTAATAAAAAGTGTGAAGTGGTACCCTCTTTTGTACATTTTTTACCAATTCTTATGTCTGCTTTCCATCTATTTCCTTTATGGTTACTTTAACTTCCCCGCCGCGTGACCTAAAAAAATCAAGCCCCTTATTTTTACACTGCCTTTTGTAGTATCCAATGATATGGCGTAATTTTTTAAGGGATAAAAAGGGAATAATACCCATTTCCCAGAAACTGTAAGGACAAGGACAATCTCCTACATAAAAAAACAAAAAGATAGGCACCCAAATATTTAAAAAACTGCTAAAATGGAAATGATCCCGGGTTTAAAAATTACTTTTCTTCTTGAGAAGGACTTATTTAGCGCTTTCATGGATATGGCAGGTGAAAAAATTTTGAAACTTTTTGGAACAAGTTTTGACTAATAAATAAAAAGGGGGGTGATATGTGACTTAAACAAATACAGTAAAGAGACCTCTGAGAAACTCTCTATTTAAATTAAGAACTAACTTTGTATAATTA
>JALXCD010000123.1 GCA_026991135.1 Deltaproteobacteria bacterium
CTGTAATAGGAGCTAAAAAGATAAGAAATCTTTTTGCGAAAAAATAACTCAAAATGGATAATAAAACTGGCACAGATAAAAAAAGGCTATCTTTTGGACGCTTGAAAAATAAAAAACCAAGACCAATAACAGAAATAAAGAAAACTACATCACTACCGGTAGTTTTGGCAACTAACTCACCAAATGACGCCCTTGACTGTTCTGAGATACTAACACCAAGATTAGGGAAGTCGGCTGATGCCTTTTTTGAAATATATTTATATTGAGAAATTACATTTTGAAAAACCTTTAAAGGAAAGTCCATACCTTTCCAGGCAATGACAGCAAAGGCCAAAACCAATAGTACCCCAAGAAATAACAAGCTTTCTTTCCTGTTAGGCCTATAAAAAAATACAATGGAAATTGCAAAAGGCAAAAGGGCCAAGGCAGTAGCTACGTAAGGGGTCTGGTCCCACCACCACATGAATAAAAACCAAATCAGAAATCCTCCTGCACAATAAAAGTATCTCCTAATGCCATTTTCTACACCAAATTTCAAAAAAAGATAAGAGGCCGAAAGGGCCCATGTAACATTCATGCAATCAGTATCAAACCAACCAAGGGAGCTTCTATAGATGTAATAAAAGGACAGCACTCCTATAAGACTTCCAACAAAGGCCATTAGGGGTCCTCCATAAAACCTGGCCATTGAGTATAGTGGTATTACCAATAACATGCCAAGGAATGCGGGAAGAACTGCCCCGACCCAGTTAAATGAAAAACCTGTAAGCTTTTGAACACCTGCACCGATGACTGAAAGAAGAGGTGGAGGCGACGGCATTTTAGGATAATCGGGTACTGCTCTTCTATAATCAATGTGACCATAGGTGCCGCGGGCTAGATCCCTTGCTAGTGTGAGATAATAATAACCATCAAAAGTAGTAAGAAGAGGCTCACCTTTGTACATTGCACGCTCAGGATGTGCCTGCCAGTCCCTGATATCTTCAAGTCGAACCAAAAGCCCAATCAAAATTATTAATATTATTCCGAGAACTTCTTTCCATCTGGCATTGGCAAAAATTTTTTCCATCAAACTAATATCTCCCCTATTTCTTAACTGTCATTAATGGCTTAAAGAAGGTTTCAAAAATTGTAAAGTACCACTAGATTATCTACCTTTTAAAAAAGGAAACGCAATCAGCTCAAACCCATTGTCATTTTTTTTAACGTTTCTTGACCATCTCCAAGCCTTAGACATTTTTCAATCCTTTTCAAAAGCTCATCTATGCCCTGACCGTTTTTCGCTGAAACCAAAAGCGCTTCAGGATAATTTTTCATAATCCTATTCTTATCCTCATGGCTTAGAAGGTCGCATTTATTAAAGATCAGAATTCTATAAATATCAATAAGCCCTATTTCATCAAGTATCTCTTCTGTTGCAAGGATTTCATCCTTTAAAAAGGGGCTACTAGCATCTACCACATGAATAAAGGCAAATGAATCCTCAAGCTCTTCAAGGGTTGCCCAAAAGGCCTTTTTTATATCCTTTGGCATATTGGTTATAAAACCTACGGTATCAGATAAAAGGACCTTCTGACCATCAAGAAATAAAAGGCGCGTAGAAGGATCAAGGGTTGCAAAAAGTTTATCTTCAACCAGAACTTGGCTTTTAGTCAATCTGTTCAAAAGGGTGGATTTTCCTGCATTGGTGTATCCAATAATCGAAAAGACGGGCACTTGTGCCTTTTTCCTCTTTTTCCGCCTCTGACTCCTCCTCTTTGAAAGGTCCTTTAGGGCCCGTTCTAGAGATGAAATTCTTTGCTTAATTCGCCTTCTGTCAACCTCAAGCTTTGTTTCACCAGGACCCTTTCCACCTATCCCACCCATTAGCCTCGACATGGCTGTGCCTTTGCCTACTAAACGTGGCAAGGTATAGCGAAGCTGAGCAAGCTCGACCTGCAACCTTCCCCCTTTTGTAGTTGCATGCCGAGCGAAGATGTCTAAAATAAGCTGAGTCCTATCAATCACTTTAAGGTCCATCATTTGTGAAATATTATTTGCCTGAACAGGGGACAGATTTTGGTCAAAAATCACCATAGTTGCCCCAAGATAAAGACCTGAAATAAGTATTTCCTTTAGCTTACCTTTTCCAATCAAATGGGCTGGATTGTATTTTTTGACCCTCTGATACACCTTTGCCACGACCTGAACATTACAGGTCTCGGAAAGGCGTTCAAGCTCATCAAGGCTCCTTTTTGCAAACTCTTCACCCTTAGGACTTGCGTGGATAAGTATTGCCCTTTCCTCGGCACCCTTAACACTTCTTAATCTGCACCTTTCTTCAATATCTGATTCAAGCACCTTAATAAAGGAGTCAAAATCATAGGGAATATCATCAGCACGCCTGTATTTTTCAATTTTCCACTTAGCGCCATTTTCTTCAGGGGGGAGAAGATATGAAAGGTAATAATTTTCTGGAAGTCCGTCCTTTATTTCTATTACTCCAAGTGCATCAAGCCTTAACAGGGCCAAATCAGTGATATCTTCATTGGTTATGCCCCTGTCTTTCTGAAAACTGGTATGGATACATCTTAAACCCTTTAGCCTGAATGCACTCCTTCTGAACTCCTCAAGATTCGGTATAAGAATGCCATGTCTGTCTCCAAGAATGACATGGGTAACTATACCCTTTCTATTTATTAAAACACCGATCTGCCTTGATAACTCTGAACTCAGGTTGCAAAGGGTGCGTGAAAATTCGTGGGTAATAAATTTTGACTTAGGAATCTTGCGCCTATAAAGGCGTTCAAGGGCCTTTTTTTCCGAGGAAGAAATGCCTTTTGTGTTTCCGTAAATCTTTGCTATAGTCTATAAACCTCGCACTCTTAATTTTTAAATAATATGGTCTTATTATCGTAATTTGACAAGTAATTTCAAAAAATGACAAAGGCATCCACAAGCACTCGATATATAGCCATAGCTAATCAAAAGGGAGGAGTGGGTAAAACTACTACTGCAATTAACTTAGCCTCAGGGCTTGCACTTCTCCACAAAAAGGTCTTAGTAGTTGATTGTGACGCACAGGCCAATGCCACAAGTGGCCTGGGATTATCCATAGAAGAATCAGCTCCGAGTCTGTATGACTGCCTTTTTGATAACATTCCATTGGCAGATGTAATAAGGCCCACAAACCAAAGTGGCCTATTTATTATTCCAGCACAGACAAATCTTGTTGGCATTGATGTAACACTTGCAGATAAGGCAGACAGGGAATCCTTATTAAAAAATTTTTTGAGTGAAATACATACACTTGGCTTTGATTTTGTTTTTATGGATTGCCCTCCATCCCTAGGCATTTTAACGGTCAATGCCCTTAATGCGGCAAACTCTGTAATAATTCCCCTTCAATGTGAATATTATGCCCTCGAGGGATTGAGTCAGTTGGTTCAAACTATTCGTCTTGTCAAACATAAACTTAACCCCAAACTCCACATAGAGGGCCTTGTACTTACTATGTATGATCACAGGACAAAGCTCGGCTATCAGGTGGCAAGAGAGGTACGCGTACATTTCAGAGACCTTGTCTATAGAACTACTATTCCAAGAAACATAAAGCTTAGCGAAAGCCCAAGCCATGGAAAGCCTATTTTCCTATATGATCCAACTTCCAAGGGTGCTGAAAGCTATCTAGCCCTTTCAAAGGAATTCTTGTCAAGAAATCGGAGGAAAAAATGAGTCTTAAAACTGGATTGGGTAAAGGCCTTAGCAATCTTCTCTCTACAGAAGATATCTTTGATGCTGAAGCCCCAGGTTTCTTTCTCTGCCCAATTGAAAAAATCAGGCCAAACCCAGCACAACCAAGAATAAGAATGGATGAAAAGGCACTGAATGCCCTTACAGAATCCATTAAATCAAAGGGGCTGATACAACCCCTGGTGGTCACTGAAAAAAACGATGAATACATACTTATTGCCGGAGAAAGGAGATGGAGAGCAGCACAAAGGGCCGGGCTTAAGAAGGTACCGGTAGTAATAAAGGACTACAGCCCTGATGAGATCCTTGAAATTGCCCTTATCGAAAACATACAAAGAGAAGACCTTAACCCCATCGAAGAAGCCCTTGCCTACAAAAGGATGGTGGAAGAACTGGGACAGAGCCAGTCAGAAATTGCATCAAAGGTGGGGAAGGACAGGTCCACCATTGCAAACTTTCTTAGGCTACTGAAGCTCCCGGAAGAGGTGCAAAAGGAACTTCTTGAAGAAAATATCACAACCGGTCATGCCAAGGCCATATTGATGCTGGATAATGAGGCATTGCAAAAAAGGCTTTGCAAGGAGGTGATAGAAAAGGAACTTTCCGTCAGGAAAACAGAAGAGCTTGCAAGAAGGCTTTTAAAAGGGAAAAGCCCTCAAAAAACAAAAAATGAGCCTGACCCTGACATAGAGGCCCTTTCGAAAAGGCTTAGCGAACAAATTGGGGCAAGAGTAAAGATTGTACATGGCAAAAAGGGCGGAAAGGTCGAGATAAGGTGCAGCTCACGGGATCAACTTGAAAGGCTGATTGATCTTTTGGCATCCCTAAAAGGAAGTGACAATGGGTAAGGAAACGATAATTTCATGCAAAGACATCCAGGAAAAGGTAAAAGAGCTTGTAATAACGGCAAATACACACCTTCCCGAAGATGTTTTTTTTTCCATAAGGGATGCGGCAGAGAAGGAATCCCAAAACGCAAGGCTTGTTCTTGATATACTTCTTGATAATGCCATTTATGCCAGAAAGACAGGGCTTCCAATATGTCAGGATACTGGGATAGATGTCGTCTTTGTCGAAATCGGCACCGACATATCTGTCAAAGGAGACCTTATTGAGGCAGTAAATAAAGGGGTCTCACTTGCCACTAGGGAAGGTTTTTTAAGGGCATCCGTATGCGACCCGGTTACCAGAAAAAATACAGGAGACAATACCCCTTCTGTTGTTCACATTGATCTTAAAAAAGGGGATGAGCTTAAAATAAGCGTTCTTCCAAAGGGCTGTGGAAGCGAAAATATGAGTGGCCTCAAGATGCTTCCGCCTTCTTCTGGCCTTGATGGCGTGATTGATTTTGTAGTTCAGAGGGTAAAAGAAGCAGGCCCCAATCCATGTCCTCCTGGAGTCATTGGTGTAGGCATTGGTGGAACCATGGAGATGGCTACACTTTTGTCTAAAAAGGCCCTCTTAAGGCCACTTAAAAAAAGGCATCCTGATGAAAAGGTTGCAAGAATTGAAGATGAGCTTTTTGAAAAGATAAACTGGCTCGGGGTGGGCCCTCAAGGACTTGGGGGTAATACTACGACCCTTGGCGTGGCGGTTGAAACCTTCCCTTGCCACATAGCAAGCCTTCCTGTTTCAGTTAACATCCAGTGCCATGCTGCAAGAAGGGCGGTGTCGGTTTTTAAGAATGGCGCTTGGCAGGATGAAGAAATGGATTTTTCAAAGGAAATCGAATCAAAAGGGGAAAAAATTGATTTTTCTGGGGCAAAGAGGCTTACTTTTCCCTGTGACAAAAACGCCTTTAAAAACCTTTTTGCAGGAGACTGGGTGCTTATATCAGGAACTATCTTTACAGCCAGGGATCAAACCCATAAAAGGATAGTTGACATCCTTAAAAAGGGAGAATCTCTTCCCTTTGATCCCAAAGGCCAACTCATCTATTATGTCGGTCCTTCACCAGCTCCCCACGGGATGGTCATCGGTTCAGCAGGCCCAACTACTAGCTACAGGATGGATGCCTACACGCCAGCAATCCTTTCAGCCGGTATCTCTGCGGTCATGGGGAAAGGACAGCGCTCCCAAGACGTAAGAGATACCCTAAAAAAATACGGAGCAATATACCTTGCAACCATTGGAGGTGCCGGGGCATATCTTTCAAAAACTGTAAAAAGGGCCAAGATGATAGCCTTTAAAGACCTTGGGCCAGAGGCCCTTTTCGAGCTTGAGGTTGAAAACCTTCCCGCAATTGTAATAAATGATATTAAAGGAAATGATTTTTACGAAAAAGTAAGACATCAATAAAGTAAAAAAGGGGCCCTTTTTTCAAGAAAAAGCCTTTCATCCCTTGATAATATTGGTTCTAGCTCGCTCAGTTGGACCCCATTTTCAAGGGCCTTTCTTATATCTTTTTTACCAATGATCAAATCTTCCGGAAGGTTATTAAAATCATACTCATATGGTGGAGGAAGCCATGAAAAGTCTTCCTTCTGGATTCTATTTATGGCTGAAAGAAAGGCGAGGGTAAACCTGTAGGGCCTGAATTTTCTCTTATCAGTCACATGAATCTCAAACCCATAACACTCTTTTCCCTGCCACTTGTTAAAAGTTGGCTCAAATATATGATCTCTCAAGACAATCCCTTGAAAATCACCAAGTTCCTTTTTTACCTCTCTTTGCCTCAAAAATGGGGCTCCGAATTGCAAAAAAGGCCTCGTGGTCCCACGTCCTTCGGAAATATTTGTTCCTTCAAGGAGCACCTGCCCTGGATATACAATGGCGGTTTCAAAACTTGGCATATTTGGAGATGGAAGCACCCAGGTAAGTCCTGTATCATCAAAATACATCTCCCTTTTCCAGCCTTCCATCCTAATGACAAAAAGCTCAAGGTCCAGAGAAAAGGCATCCCTAAAAAAAAGAGAAAGCTCTCCCATTGTCATTCCATGTCTCATTGGAATTTCAGCCATACCAACAAAGGAAAAAAGCCCTTTTTCAAGGATATTCCCTTCGACCTCAACACCGCCTAGGGGATTTGGCCTGTCAAGAATTGCGACTGAAACACCATTTTTTGCACAGGCCTTAAGACAAAGAAGCATTGTCCAAATGTAAGTATAGACCCTTGTTCCGCAATCCTGAAGGTCAATTAAAAGAAGATCAATAAGGCCAAGGGCATCATCCTTTGGAGCCCTTGTTTCACTATAAAGGCTGAATACCGGGACACCAAGCTCTTCATGGAAAAAGTGGCTTGATTCTTTCATATTGTCCTGTTTTTGAGAAAAAAGACCGTGCTGAGGGCTGAAAATGGCCTTTATCTGGCCTTTAAATGCCTCATCTATCAAAAAACTTGAATGTCTTAACCCTCTATCAACTGAGGCCTGATTACATAAAAGCCCTATCCTTTTACCCCTTGCCCATGAAGGCATGTTTTTAAGAAATACTTCTATCCCTAGTATGACCACATCGCCACCTTTATACAATTTTGTTTAATTATCTTTTTAAAATTTATTGCAAAATTGTAATAATAAAATTAAATTTTCCACAAAAATAATATAAACGAACACTAATGCCCAGAAGAAGTTCAAATTTAGCACAGGATACAACCAAATATATATCGTCAGAAAGCATTTCACATGCAAGGCAGATAGATGAACTGTCATGTCTCTATGAGGTCAGCACTACCCTTTCAAACTGCACAAATTTAAAGGATGCCCTCTTCAAGGTCCTTGATATCCTTGCAAAAAGGCTTGGTCTTGTTCGTGGAACCGTCACCCTTTTAAATCCAGATTCATCAGAACTTCAGATAGAAGTAGCCCACGGCCTCAGTAAAGAGGCAAAAAAAAGGGGCCATTACAAGCTAGGAGAAGGAATTACCGGAAGGGTTGTTGCCACTGGTGAACCCATTGTCATCCCGAATATCAAAAAGGACTCAAGATTCTTAAATCGCACAAGGAGCAGGAGGACAGACAAGGACGCAGGCCCCATCTCCTTCATATGTGTTCCCATTAACCACGGGAATTTCACCATAGGGGCCCTAAGCGTTGACAGATATTCAAGCAGTGAGGTCTCTCTTGAAGATGACTTGAGGCTATTGATTATTGTAAGCAGTATAATTGCACAGTCAGTTATAAGGCTCCATGAAGCCAACAAGGAAAAACAGCTCCTCATTTCTGAAAATCGCACCCTCAAAATGGCCCTTAAGGAAAAGTATCAGGTTGGAAACCTAATTGGAAATTCCAGCCAGATGCTTGAGGTCTTTGACATGATTACAAGGGTCGCCGACAGCAACGCAACGGTCCTTTTAAGGGGGGAAAGTGGAACTGGCAAATCAATGATTGCAAAGGCTATACATTTTAACAGCAAACATGCCAAGGGCCCGTTTATTAGCGTAAACTGCTCTGCACTTCCAGAGTCACTGATTGAAAGTGAGCTTTTTGGTCACGAAAAGGGTGCATTTACAGGGGCTGCACAACGAAAAAAAGGACAATTTGAACTCGCCCACAAAGGAACCATATTCCTTGATGAAATTGGAGACCTTCCCCTTGGAATACAGGTAAAACTTTTGGGAGTAATACAGGAAAAAGAATTTCAAAGAGTAGGCGGTACACGCCCCATAAAGGTTGATTGCAGAATCATTGCAGCAACTCACAAAAACCTTGAAAAGGCCATGGAAAAGGGTGAATTTCGTGAAGATCTTTACTATCGCCTAAATGTCTTTCCAATCTTTGTACCACCCCTGCGGGAAAGAAAGACAGACATCATACTTCTAGCCGAACACTTTTTGGAAAAGTTCTCAAAGGAACATGGGAAAAGGATAAAGCGCTTTTCAAGAACCGCCCTTGATGCCCTTATGCAATATAGCTGGCCTGGAAATGTTAGGGAACTTCAAAATTACATTGAACGGGCAGTTATAATTTGTGATGATGAAATCTTGAGAATGCACCACCTTCCATCAAACCTCCAGCTTTTTGATGAAGACCCTGATGCCCCGAGTACCAGACTTAGTTTTGAAGAGGCAGTTGCCAACTTTGAAAAGGAATTGATAATTGAAGCCCTTACAGAGACAAAGGGGAATCAGACAAAGGCAGCCAAACTATTAAACACCAGTCTCAGGGTCATAAATTACAAGGTAAAAAAATATAAAATTGATACGTCTGCCTTTAAAAAGGGCTTTTAAGATGACTTTAAAGGTATCTAAGCAAAACAAAAGGCTCAAGAAAAGGGCGGCCAAACGGAACCTTTTTGAAATACCTAAGGGGCCTCAGGATTTTCAAAAGTCCCTTTTTGATGATATGGCAAACGGGCCAAACATAATCCCAAGGCCAAAACATTGCATAAGTAGAAAAAATATAGACAAGGAGGCCCTCAAGGTCCTTTACAGGCTGAAAGATCATGGATATTTGGCCTATCTTGTTGGAGGAAGCGTTAGGGACCTTCTTTTGGGGAAACGCCCCAAGGACTTTGACATTGGAACAAATGCCACTCCTGAGGAGATAAGACGCCTTTTTCGATTCAGTCGCATTATTGGGAAAAGATTCCGTCTTGTTCACGTATATTTTAAAGGCGGAAAAATAATAGAGGTATCAACCTTTAGAAAACAGATTGAACTTGATGACAGAGAGGCACAAAGAGAAGGGCTTGGGCCAGATGGCATCTTTGGAACTCCAATGGAAGACGCCTTCAGAAGAGATCTTACCATAAATGGACTTTTTTATAATATCTCAGACTTCAGTATAATCGATTATGTAGGTGGAATAGACGACCTTAAGGCCGGCGTCATCAGAACCATTGGTGACCCTGAAAGGCGCTTTATTAGAGACCCAGTCCGTATGATGAGGGCCATAAGACATGCATCCAGGACAGGGTTCAGAATAGATGAAATCACATGGAAGGCCATATGTAAACATGCGCCCAAAATAAAACTTTGTGCCATCCCCAGGGTTCGAGATGAATGGCTTAAAGATATAAAAAGTGGTTTTTCTGCCCACTGGATCAAATACATGCTGGAGTCATCTCTTTTTAAAGAGGTCTTTCCAGGACTCTGGCCTTTTCTAGAAAATGATGAAGACCAAAAGATAAAAAAAACCCTTATTGCAATGATGAAAGAAGTTGACAAAGTAGTAATAAATAGCGACGAAGAACACAGCGATGCCTTTTTCCTTGCTGCACTGTCATACCCCCTTCTTCATTTCTCCAAGAGATGGATAGCACTACAGCCTGAAAAAATCAGATGGCCTACCCATGAGATAAGGATGATTTTTGATGAAATTTTTTTGCCTTACGATTTTAAAAGAGCTGACAGAGATCTCACTGCCCAGCTTCTATCTAGCCAGTGGCCCATTTCAATCTGTGCGTCAAAGGGCAGATGGCAAAAAAGGGTCTATAACAAGGTTACTTTTCCTGAAGCCCTGACTCTTTATAATTGCCTTAAAAAGGCCCTTAGAGAACCGGGTATTGAACTTTCTGCCTTTCCCCAAGGTCGTAAGACCAAAAAAGGGCATAAAAAGGCCAGGAAAAATGGTCACAGAAAAAAGAAACATCCTCACAAGGAGGTTTAGAAGGATATGAAATTAAAACAAAATGCCAGGGAGCTTGTGCTTATAGATATAGCCGGTGTGGGCCTTCTTCTTGGAGAAGTACGATACAATAAACAGACGGAAACTGTGGTATTTGCCCTTGAAAAATCGGCTTTTTTTGACCTTTATTTTCCTTGCACAGTAAATTTTGACCCCCAAAGGGGACCCGTCGTCCACCCCCATGTGATAAATGCAATGACCACATCTTCCATAAGGGTCCAAAGAGAAAGAGTTAATTTCTTTGTCCTTTCCCATGACATAGCCCCTTCTGTAAAGGCCCAATACATGGATATCATACAGCAGATTATGGGCTTTCAGCCAGATAGCACCAAGGAAAGAAAGACTGCAGCAAGGGATGAAGCAAAACCCAGACAAAAAATCGTTGAACTTATCAAATTAAAAAAGAACAAGGAAGACAACTCCAGAAAGACATGATTCCCTATCCCCAAATTGACCCGGTAATCATTAAAATCGGCCCTTTTGCCCTCAGATGGTACGGACTTATGTATCTTTTTGGCTTTCTGTCAGCCTTTTTCCTTGTAAAGAAGGAGATTAAAGAAGAGAGCCAAAGGGGATGGATAAAAGATATCCAAAGGGAACTTGAGCTACTAGATGGCATAGTTCTTTATCTTATAATAGGAGTTATACTTGGAGGAAGGCTTGGCTATGTAATTTTCTACAACCTTCCCTTTTTTATAAAACACCCCCAGGAGATAATTGCCACATGGCATGGGGGCATGTCCTTTCATGGAGGCGCCCTAGGGGTTCTTATTGCTGGATATATATTTTCAAAAAGGCACAAAACTGATTTTTTTTTATGGGCAGACAGATTTTCCATTACGACCCCTATCGGACTTGGCCTTGGAAGAATAGGTAACTTCATAAACGGGGAACTTTATGGAAGGGTTACAGATGTCCCCTGGGCCATGATTTTTCCCCAAGGAGGGCTTGTCCCTAGACACCCATCCCAACTTTACGAGGCCATTTTGGAAGGACCCGTCCTTTTTTCAATACTTTGGCCTCTCAGAAAAAGGAACTGGCAAAGCGGTAAAAAGCTTTCAGTGTTTTTCATGTGCTACGGGGTGGTTCGCTTTTTTGTGGAATTTTTTAGAGAGCCTGACCCTCAGCTTGGCTATATTGCCTTTGGTTGGCTTACCATGGGCCAACTTTTGAGTATTGCCATCTTTCTTCTTGGCATGATCATCTGGGTTTTAAGAACTAGGGCACAGAGGGAGGTACTCCATGTTAGTTCTTGACGCAAAGACTATGCAGGCCATGGACAAAAAGACCATTGAGGAGATTGGGATACCTGGTCTGATCCTTATGGAAAACGCAGGGATTGGCTGCACTGATATTCTTTTAAAAGAGCTTGGAGAAAAGGCGGAAAAGGGCGTACTTGTGGTGGCAGGCCCTGGTAACAACGGGGGAGACGGCTTTGTAATTGCGAGGCACCTTTTTCAAAAGGGGATTTCGGTAAAGGTAATTCTTCTTGTCAATGAGGAAAAATATAAGGGTGACGCCCTTACAAACTTAAAGGCCATAAAGGGGCTTGACATAGAGATACTTGATTGCTCAAGCACGGAAAGGCTCCTTGGGGGAAGGGGTCTTTTTGAACATGCCGGGATTATCGTTGATGCAATCTTTGGAACAGGTCTCAAAAGGCCAGTTTCGGGCCATTTTGAAACAGCCATTAATCTTATGAATGAATCAGGCGCAGGGAAATTTTCAGTTGATATCCCTTCGGGGCTATCAAGTGATAGTGGCAAAGTCCTTGGAACCGCTTTTAATGCACATGTTACATGTACCATGGCCTTTCCTAAAATCGGGCATGTCAACTGGCCTGGAAGGTTATATACAGGAAGGCTTTTTGTAATTGATATAGGAATACCAAGAAGTTTAACCAGTGAATTTGAAATAAAAGAGGAATTTTTTGAAAAAAACGATTTTTTAAGGCTTTTAAGGCCAAGGCCTTCTGATGGACATAAAGGAACCTTTGGGCACCTTTTGATTATCGGGGGCTCGAGGGGGAAGATCGGGGCATCCTGCCTTTGTGCATTAGGTGCGTTGAGAAGTGGAGCAGGTCTTGTCACTGTTGCAAGCCCAAGAAGCAGCCAGTTCATAATCTCACAGAAACTCACCGAGGCCATGACAGAGGGCTTTTCGGAAACTCCTTCGGGAGAACCTTCAACGGAGGCATTTGAGGATATCAACATGCTTCTTGAAAAAAAACGCGCTGCATGCATAGGCCCTGGGCTTGGCCTTTCAGAAGGGGCAAAAAGGCTTTGCCAGAAAGTGGCAGTCTTTTGCCCGGTTCCTTTGGTGATGGATGCGGATTCTCTTACTGCAATAGCCGAATGCTTGGAGGTTCTTAAGGAAGCGAAGGCGCCTCGAATCCTTACGCCCCACCCTGGAGAAATGGCAAGGCTTTGTGGTATTTCCACCACTGAGGTCCAAGAGGATAGAATTGGGGTTTCAAGAATGCTTTCAATGGAAACGGGTGCTATTGTTTGTCTCAAAGGATTTTCCACAGTAGTTGCAAGCCCAGACGGTAGGATATCCATAAATTCAACTGGCAATTCAGGTATGGGTACTGGAGGCATGGGAGATACCCTTACAGGGATCATTGGTGCACTTCTTTGCCAAGGGTATGATCCCTTTGATGCTGCGCGCCTCGGGGTCTATGCCCATGGGGCTGCAGGGGATCTCTGTGCCAAAGTTAAAGGGCCTTATGGATACCTTGCAAGTGAAGCAGCTGAATTTCTGCCAAGGATTTGGCAGGAAAGAAACAAGTTGAGTTTTTAAAAACAGTTTTTGCCACTTTCAAAGGAATCTACCAAAAAACAGACAGTTTTTGGCTGGGCCATGTATGACTGGGCCAACTCAGCCTTTAGCACTGTTATTGTCACAACCCTTTTTGGCCCTTATATCTCAAAGGTTGCAGACGAACTTGGTAAAATAAACTTTTTTTCCTTTTCCATAGAGCCCTATGCCTTTTACCCCTTTTGCGTCTCAGCATCGGTCATCCTTCAATTCTTTTTCTTACCGCCCATTGGGGCACTTTCCGATCTCTTATCTCGCAAAAAGGGGCTTCTAATCCTTTTTGCCGTGTTTGGTTCCCTTTTCACTGCTCTTCTTTTTCTGGCCAGACCACTCACTTGCCTTCTTGGAAAAAATTTAAGCATTCTTATAACAGGCCTTTTTTTCATAATGGCAAACTGTCTCTTTGGTGCTTCTGTTGCTATCTATGACTCCTATCTTTTAGATATATCGAACCCAGAGGAAAGGGATTCTGTCAGCTCATTTGGATGGGCACTTGGGTATCTTGGAGGAGGAATTTGTCTTGCCATCTGTCTTTTATTTTTCTGGATTTTTCCCGAAAGGGACTTTGCCACAAGAATTTCTTTTTTATTTACTGGCCTTTGGTGGCTCATATTTACCATCCTGTTTCCCTTGAGATTATTACCAGATGACACAGCAAAAATGCTAAAAGGTTCTACAGAATACCTAAAATCAATGAAAACAGCTCTTAAAAGGCCCTTTTTGACCCTAAAAGAATTAAGAAACTCTCCTAATATCCTAAAATTTTTCCTTGCGTATCTTTTTTACAACGACGGCATTCAAACTGTAATTATAGTTGCCAGCCTTTTTGCAACTTCAGAGTTAAATGCCGGGCCAAAGGTATTAACCATCCTAATACTTTTCATTCAGTTTTGGGCATTTGGAGGCGCTCTTCTTTTTGGAAGACTGGCTCAAAGACTGGGCACCAGAAAAGCCATAATACTTTCCCTTTTTATTTGGTGTTCAACTGTCCTTTATGCCTATCTTTTCCTGGATTCGATTCCTGGACTTTTCATTCTCTCATTTTTTATTGCACTCGTCCTTGGAGGCACCCAGGCCCTAAGCCGCTCTTTCTTTTCAAAACTTATAAAAAAAGGGAATGAGGCAGAGCTTTTTTCCTTTTATCAGCTTGGCGAAAAAGGGACTTCCTGGCTGGGACCTTTCTTTTTTGGACTTGGTGTGGAAATGACTGGAAATACCAGGTCTGCAATTTTAACAATTTTGGTCTTTTTAATTATTGGAACATTTCTTATAATATAT
>JALXCD010000124.1 GCA_026991135.1 Deltaproteobacteria bacterium
AAGATTTCACCAGAGTCTTGATAACAAGACTCCTGATGAAGTATATGAATTTTCCAAGGCAGCTTGATGAACAGGAAGGCGAACAAAAAACCGCAAAAAAACTGTCTAAATTTTGGGTACCATTTCACTTGTTCTTTACATCCACCGAAATATGATTCTTGTACCCAAAATAGGCCTTGCCATTCTTTTTGGTCCATCTGGCATCCACGTCCCTTTGCCTGCGCTTATTATCAGACCATTCCTTTATCTCTTTACCAGACTTGATCTTCTCGTTTTCTTTCCGTTTATTCCTCTGCTTGGGGACAGAAACTATGGTGGCATCCACTATCTGACCTTTCTTGGCCTCAAATCCGTTTGCCTTCAAAAACCTGTCAAATTTCACAAAAAGATCAAGAAAGATCCCTGCTTTTTTAAGCTCCTCCCTAAACAGCCATATGGTCTTGGCATCAGGAACCCTGTCCCCAATGGATAATCCCAGAAATCTCATGAATGATAGACGATCCAATATCTGGGCCTCGGTTGCATCGTCTGACAAATTGTACAGGGACTGCAATATCAATATCTTGAACATCAGCACTACATCAAAGGGCTTCCTACCTGCATTGGATTTACGTTTCTTTTCCCGTATCTTTTGCAAAACAGGCCTGAACAGTTCCCAATCCACAAGCTCATTCAGTCTCTTTAAAGGATCACCGTTTGAGTCTATCTTCCTCATCCGAAATTCCATATCAAAAAGGCCTGATTGCTTCATGACAAATCCCTCACTGTTTCCATAATTTCAGTGAGTTATTATACTCCAATACTACTGAAACAGCTCCTCTTTTCTGGACTATTTTTAGAGGTACCCTGGTGTCTAAAAAGGGGGACCACTTAACTTTTTTTTCTTTCTTTAGAAAAAGTTGAGCGCATCCACGACTTACACGTCTGGCCTTTAAGCACCAGCCAGGTGGCCCTAACAGTCCATATTGTTGTAAATGATAAAAAGATCGATAATGATTTTCTATTTAGGATACAAAATGAACTTCAAAAAAGATTTGGAATAAAACACGCCACAATTCAGGTTGAGACAAGACTTTCAAAAAATAGATGTAAATTAGACAATGGCAAAATGTAGTTTGAAAAATGGAGATAAAAGATGTCTTTTCGTAATAAGATCATAACCATCTTATATTATCCTATCGATCCTTTTGAAACCCATGTCTATTATATTGATTTAAACAAATGTTGGGAAAAGGGGAGACATCAGATTTAAAAATGCACCATATTGTAATCAATAGTAGTTAAGAATTTTGGTTTCTACCTTTATGAGCAAAATTTAGGAGGTTTAAGGTATGAAAAAACCATATTATTTTATAGGCTTTTTATGGTTATTGTTTTTAATAGTCCTACCTTATTCTTCCCTCCAACAGGCCTTTGCTCAGGATAATTCTACAGACGGTTCAAAACTAGGCCCACCATCCTATGAGCACACAGACCAGGACATGGACCTATGTAAACGACTACCCATTTCAAAAATAGATGAGGCCTTTGGAATGGTTCATACAGCCATTAAAAGTGAATTTATTCCAGAGGCAGGGATTATGAGTTGTACTTTTACCTATAAGAAAAAGGGGTTAAACTTTTGTATTAATTTGCAAACGGGTTCCTTGGAAAAGCATATCGAAGCATTAAAATTCTTAAAAATTCCCTATGGAAAGGATAATCGTATCAAACACGAACATGTAATCTCTTACTATCCTGATAAAGAGTCTATTGATATCATTGACATAAAATTGAATAAGGGGCTTTACTACGCGATAATAACTGGATTTAGGGATAAATCTTATAATGAGAGACTGATCAAAGTTGCCCAGGTCATAGACTCCATGATTTCAAGCCATGAGAAAGAATAAAATTTTTGTTTTTTAGTTTAGAGTACGTTTTCTTCGCTAATTTTTTAACTGAAAATATTTAATCAAAAATCTTTTCCCAATTGAAATTAATGTCCTTAAGTGATAAAAATTTTTTATAAACTCTTAAAAAAGGAGAAATTTTACATGATAAAATCCTCATTGAAATTTATTTGTCTTTCATGCGTTGTCCTTTCTATCTTATTTTTTTGTGGCAAGGCCCTTTGTGTAAATGGAAACATCTCAAATCCTGATGAACTTGAAGGAAATGGCCAGAGTGCCAATATCCAAAAAACTAATGATCTTGATAAACTTGAAGGCGATACCACAGGAGGAGCCAGTAATAATACTCTTAATAATGCCTCAAATATCCAATCGACTGAGACAGATAACAGGATCGTATGCAATTGTAATGAGAGTGAATGCAAGGTTTGTATAGAGATAAATACGAAGGAGCCATTAAGGGTTCTTCCCCGCCCACTTTCAAATCTTTATAAAACTCAAGAGGCATCGCCACAAAATATCCTCAAGGCAAATCTTCCGGCCTTTAAGCCCATGTACGTATTTAAAAGAAAGGGACTGGATTTTTCGAACCCTGCTGAACCAAGTGGCTGGTACAGGGTAGGCTACAGTAAAACCAAGCCCTTAGGCTGGTTGAGGGCCAAAGATTGCTTTGAGTGGAAGCAGGCCCTTCTTGTTTCCTACACGCATCCAGGAGAGCCAGGAGAGGGAAGAAATCCTGTTCTCATGTTCAAGGACCTTTCTGCCCTTAAGGAGATAGTAAGTTCGGATAATATGGAAGAAAAGGCCAAGGCCCTTTATTCAAAGATAGACAAAAGGGAAATTCCTCCAGAAATAGTCAGCATGGAACCAAAAAGGTTCGTGGATATAAATGAAAATTTCTACCTCTTACCTATTTTAAATTACGAAACTACTGAGATTAATGGTGATGAGGCTAGATTTCTGCAAATTGCAGCAGCAGTTCCAGGAAAAAGAGGGGCAGATACCCTTTCTAACCCTGATTATCTCGAAGGGGCCACAGCCAGCTCCGATAATGCCACCATTACCCATGTAAAGAATCTCAAGGTAAACCTTGTCTTTGTCATCGATACAACAAGGAGCATGCAGCCTTATATTGACATGACAAGGGAGGCAGTAGAAAAGATAGCAACCTGTCTAGGAAAAGACCTGACTGGAAGGATAAAATTCGGACTTGTGGGGTATAGGGATTCAACCAAGGTCGTACCACAGTTGGAATATGTGGCAAAGAATTTTACCCCTGAGCTTGTTGATGCCAAAACCCTTGTCAGTATCCTTAAAAATGAGGCAAAGGCAACAAGTGTCGGAAGCCATGACTATCAGGAAGAAGTCTTTGCAGGTGTGCAAAAGGCCATGGATTCCAACTGGGAAGAAGGCGCTCTTCGTTTTATCGTCCTCATTGGCGATGCAAGCTCCCACCCCCTTGGACATCCTCAAAACACCACTGGCCTTGGAGCAGAAGACCTTTTGCGCTCAGCCCAGGATCAAAAAATTCATATCATTGCCATCCATCTAAAGGACCCCAGAGCGTCCAAGGATTTTGATACCGCATATGAGCATTTTTCCACACTTTCAAGGGTAAGAGGGGAAGAAGGCGAATCGTCTCTTGTAGAGGTTGACGCCTTTAAAAAGAAGGATTTTCAAAAGGCAGTAAATACAATTGTCACTGAAATTGGCCAAAAGACGAAAACAACGCTTCAGGCCTCCAAGGGGTCAAATACTGGCTCCTTAATTTCCCAATCGCCAGGAACGGAAGACGAAGGCAGCCAGAGCCAGACAGATGTCACTTCAGTTGCTAAAAAGGCCTTCACCAAAGCATGGAATTCTGCCCTTATTGAATATTTGGGGCAAGAGGCCTCGCCACCAAAGGACATTGTTGCATGGGTCCTTGATCGAGACCTTGTTGACCCTACCCAGAAAAGCCTTGATGTAAGGGTTCTCATTACAAAGAACCAGTTAAACACTCTTTCCCAGAGCCTTGATAGCATTATAGAGGCCCTTACACGGGCAGAGCTAACCCAGGAACAGTTCTTTGATGCCCTTCAAGCCATTTCAAGTCAGACAATGAAAAAACCTGAAGATATCTCAAAGGCAAAAAGGCTTGTGGATACAGGTCTTTTGCCTGCTTTTATAAAGAGTCTCCCCTATAAAAGCGATATAATGTCACTTAGTAATGAAATGTATGCAAGCATGACAGCAGATGAAAGGGCCCAACTCATCTGGAGTCTTAAAGCAAAACTCATTCAATATCGCCAAATAAATGAAAGGGTAAATGCATGGAAAAAACTCAATGAATCCGATTCCGATGGCGAAAAGGTCTATCCACTAAAGATAGATTATCTTCCATAAAACATGCATGAAAAAGGGAGGCAAACCCTTCTTAAGGTAAAAGGCGCCCGGATTGTTAGAAGAAGGCAATCCGGTAGCGCCTTTGAGCTTGTTGTCCCTGAATTTCACCTTAAAAGGGGCGAAATGGTCTGTGTAGTTGGTGAAAGCGGTTGTGGGAAAAGCACCCTTTTGGATTTTCTAGCCCTTGTCTTAAGGCCTGAGGAAATAAAACAATTTAAGCTTACCATAGGGGACTTTAACCTGGAAATTGATCGCTTTTGGAAAAATGGTGAAGAAAAAAAACTTTCAGATATCAGGCGGAAACATCTTGGCTATGTACTTCAGACTGGAGGGCTTTTACCATTTCTAAGTGTGAGACAAAATCTTTTACTCCCTTCAAGGCTAAATCAAAAAAAAGATGTAAAAAACAGGCTTCTACGACTTTCAAGACAGATTGGAATACAAAGTCTTCTTGATGAAAAGCCCAAGAGCCTTTCAGGGGGCCAGAGACAAAGGGTTGCAATTTTAAGGGCCGTATTGCACAGGCCCGAAATAGTCCTTGCCGATGAACCAACTGCTGCTGTTGACAGAAAAAGGGCCCAAAGGATAATTGACCAGTTCAAGGAGCTTTCCAAAAGGCAGGAAACATCAATAATAATGGTTACGCATGATGAGAAGCTTGTGGAAAATGTGGCAGATAGGTGGTTTGGCTTTAAAATGGAATATCCACGAAGAGGTCTTATAAAATCCAGTCTTTATGAAATCCACCATTAGATTGATTCCAGGTCTTGCCATTTATGATCTAAGGCATGAGTTTATTCTTAGCACATGCCTTGTTATTGCCATCTCTTCCGTTATTGCCCCCCTTTTGATTCTTCTTGGTCTAAAAAGCGGCACAATAAAGTCCTTGAGAAAGCGGCTGGTAAATGACCCGAGTTTTAGGGAATTAAGGCCAACCGAGACAAGAGAGTATCCAAGGAGTTGGTTCGAGAAAATGAAAATAGACGAAGACGTCGGATTCATAATCCCCAGCATTCTTCCTGCCTCATCTACTGTTTATCTTATTATGCCAGGTAAAAAGGATAAGGTGCTAATGGATATCATCCCTACGGGGAAAGGTGATCCGCTCCTTGAAGCTTCCCAAATCAGGGTCCCTTTAGGGAATGAATGTGTTCTAAGCTTTGGTGCGGCAAATAAATTTGGAATAAAAAAAGGAGACACGATCTCCCTTAAGGTAAGTCGTTTCAGGTCAGGCCGATATGAATATGCTACTCAGAAACTAAGGGTAATTGGAATACTTCCAGAGCAATACGGTACGCTTGAAAGGATCTATGCTCCCTTAGACCTTTTACTTGACATAGAGGCCTTTAAGGAGGGAAGGGCTGTTTCAAAAAGGGGATGGAAAGGCTCCTTTTCAAGGCCATACAAAAGATTTGATGGTGTATTGGTATTTTCAAAAAGGGCCCTTGACCCACTTTTTTTGAATTCCCTTTTGATAGAAAGCGGCCTTGCCAGATATGGAAAGGTTTCGGCAAAAGAACTTGAATTTAACTATGGCCTTCATGTGCCTGAAGAAATCTTCATCTATAAATTCAGTGTTCCAAGGGGAAACGTTACAGTTTCTTCATATAGGGCCATAAAAAATAGGTTTAGGGGATTTAACGCAAGGATACTTCCGTTTACAAAACCACTTCCCCTTTATATTGGAGACAAAGAAATTAAGGTGGTTGGTTTTTCGCCAGATGAAAAGATAAAGGAACTTTTAAATGCCTTTTTCATTCCATGGAATGGATTCAATGAAAAAAGGTCAGGAAAAGATGTTTTTAAGATTGTGCTTCCCATGAGTCTTAAGGAAAAATTTCAAAAAGATTCTAAAATTGAAGTCACATTTATAGGGGTAAAAAATGTTACTTTTCCTGTAACCATTGCTGGATTTACAAAAGGCCCCTTTTCCTATTGCCCTTTAGAACTTGCTTCCATGCTAAATACGGCGAGGACAAGAGAAATTCATTTTGATAAAAAGTCCATGAGCTTTATCCTTTCGACAACTGGATTTAGAGGTTTTAGATTGTATGCAAAGACCATTGACCAAGTCGAACCCCTTTATCAAAAGCTCAAGGCCCAGGGAATTCCAGTAATTGCAAAGCTTGAGGCCATAAGACGCATAAAGATTCTTGACTCAGGCCTTACAAGGCTTTTTTGGCTGGTGGCAGCCCTTGGAATTATTGGGGCAATTTGTGTCCTTACTGCAAGCCTTTATGGCTCTGTAGAAAGAAAGAGAAGCCAGCTTGCGGTTCTAAGACTATTGGG
Source organism: Deltaproteobacteria bacterium (assembly GCA_026991135.1). Lineage (GTDB taxonomy): Bacteria > Desulfobacterota > Dissulfuribacteria > Dissulfuribacterales > QOAL01 > JAADCZ01. Next base: position 6,567 of record JALXCD010000124.1, read on the forward strand.
CTTTTCAAGAAGGGATCTTTTCTTTTTTCCTGTCTTTGAAGGGCTTTTTCTTGCATCCTTTTCATCTGTGTTAGCAGTTATAGGATTTGAAGTTGTTTCAGGGGTGATAAATGAGGTATTTAAAAATGAGATGAGGGCTGGGGAAAGGATTTGCGAGCTTTCACATTGGATACTCTTTGCAACCTTGGCCTTGACCCTTTTGATTTCTGGTCTTAGCTCCTTGGTAGGGGCATGGAAGACATCAAGAATAGATCCAGCAGAGGCGCTCCGTGAAGAATAAAGGCATATTTAAAAAGATAATTTTTTATCTATTCATCTTGATTTTTGCTGGTTGCTTAAAGGGCCTTTGCCTTGCCACGGCCCTTTATAACCCAAAACCCATGAAGGATGACCTCATCTTGCCAATGCCAGATGGGTCAGTAATGGTCTTTCGTCCAGTAAAGGTGCCAGGTAAATCCTTCTGGGGAGATGTAAAGAGGATAATCCAGATAGGAGATCCGGCAGGAGGCCCCTTTGAAGGGCTTCAAAGGCTTGAGATAAGCGGCTCATTCCTTGATAAAAAGGGGGATGGATGGCTTTATTATATTGGAAAATACGAAGTTACAAAGGGACAGTTCATCTCTGTCATGGGGATGGATGATTTTTTAAGGGTTACAAGGGATAAAAACGACAAAAGGATACCGCACCTTAAGGGAAAGGCCCTAAAAAGCGAGCTTCAAAAACCAGTTTGTTTTATCCCTTACAGTGCAATGGAGAACTTTATAAGAAGATACAATAAATGGCTATTTGATCCTTCACACCCTGAAAGGATCAAAGCCATGCCCAGGATAAAAGGAGTCCCCGGATTTATTCGCCTTCCTACAGAAATCGAATGGGAATATGCAGCACGGGGAGGTATGATTTCGAAAGAAAAAGGTACATTTGAAAGACCCCTACCCTTTTCTAGGAGCAAACTCAATAAGTTTTCCTGGCATCTTGGAAATGCAAGGCACAAGATAAGACCCATTGGGTTAAGAAGGCCAAATCCATTGGGGATTTTCGACATTTTTGGAAACGTTCAAGAGATAGTTGATGGAAGGTTCTTGCCGGAGATTTGGCAGGGAAAGCCAGGTGGTGTGCCAGTTAGGGGAGGAAGTGTTTCTACCCCTCCATCTCGAATACGTTCTTCCTTACGAGGGGAGTTTGATGCAATAGCCTGGGACAGTGAAAGAAAAAAGGTAATCGAAAGGGCAAGTTTTAATACGGGTTTTAGACTTGCAATTGGCTCAAACGTGATTGCTACCCCCCAAATGAAAGAAGAGCTTGTTAGGGAATATGAATCTTACAAAAAGGGGCTTCGCCAAAGGACACCAGTTGGAAGGACCCTTGACAACCTTGTTGCCCAGGCAGATACGCAGTTGGATGTAGTAAATCCAATAATGGCAAGGCTTATAAAGACACATCCTGAGCTTAAAAATGATTTTATGGCTATTCAGCACTATCTGAATGAGGCAAGAAAAAGGCTAGATGAAGCACAACGGGAAAATGCCAGAAGCCTTGCCCAGGATGCTGCAAGAAATGGGGTCAATTTTTCTATTTACATGGAAAAGCTATCCCATCTTGGGAAATCCCTTGAACTTGCTAAGAAATTATCCGATATGTCAACCAGATATCAAGCCCAAGTAGATGCAATAAACAAGAAAATCAATGAGTTAAATATGGCTTCAAAGGAGCAATTTGATGCCTATGTAAAAAAGATAGGTACCCTTGGAAATTACAAAAGGCAATATATAGATTTTGCAATATTAGAATTGAGAAAAAAGAAACATTCCGATAGGGAAGATAAGGTATTAACTCTTGTGGAAAGTCATGCTAAAGAGTTTTATAAGGACAGGAGAAGTTATCCTGAAAGGTGGCGTAAGGATTTTGAAAAGGTCTTTTCTCCTGGAGGAGGACATCGATGAAAATAAAAAAATTTTTGTCTTTACTCTTGGTGGTTGCCTTTAGCCTTCAACTGGTTTCCTGTGCAAATATGTCCGATCAGACCCGCACCAGGGCCGAAGGTGCTGGACTGGGGGCTCTTGTTGGAGGATTGATAGGACTTGCTGCCGGTGACACCAAGGGGGCAATCATTGGTGCCCTTGCAGGTGCTGGAGTCGGCTTTTTGATAGGAAACGAGATAGCAAGGAGAAAGGCCAAGTATGCAAGTGAAGAGGACTTCTTAAATGCAGAAATTGCACAGCTTGCAAGGCTAAACAGTTCCACATACAAATACAACTGCAAGCTATCAAGGGACATATATGCACTAAAAAAACAGGTTGCTTCCCTTAAGGCCCGATATAAGAAAAGGGCTGTAAAAAGAACCGCGCTTGCCAAAAAGAAAAAGGAGATTCAAAAGCGGATAGAAGCAAATAACAAGATGATCGAGGCACTCGAAAAGGAATACAAGATAAATGTCGCCATCCTTGATGAGCAAAAGAAAAAGAGAAAGAAAAAGGACCCGTATGTTGTAAAGCTTGAAAGGGAGATTAAGACCCTAAAAAAGAATATTGATGCCCTTCAAAAAAATGCCAAACAGCTGGCAGAAATTGATGAGAGGTTATCAGTATGATCGTAAGAATAATATTAGTAATTTCACTCATATTAATGCTTACTGGTTGCGCTGCTTCCACTGATCCACATCAAGGCGGGCTTTTCGGGGGAATTAGGGGCCTTTCAACAGGAGAATATGACAGAAGAATCCAGGAACGTCAGGCACATCTGGCACATCTTCAGCAAGTCCAACGGGAACTTCAGCAGCAGACCGCAAGTCTTGAAGCAGAAAAGAAAAGGTTAAGTAAAGAGCTTGAAGGAGAAAGGAAAAGGCTTGCTTCCCTTAATAGAGACGTGGCAAGGCTAGAAAAAAAGATAAATTCTCTTAAAAGAAGAGAAAAGGTTTCTGCTTCCAAACTTAAAGACCTAAAGGCAAGGGTTGCTGCCTTAAAAAAGGAAATAAGGTCTCTTGATACGGATATCGATGCACTTGAAGGTTCGGGCCTTGGAGATACAGATATAGATTTAAAGCGAAAACAGCTTGAGGCCCAGAGAAAGGCCCTTGAAAAGGAATATAAGACACTTCTTGACCTTACTCTGCAGCTTGGTCAGTAAAAGGTTTTGGGCCTTACTCTTTCTTTGGATAATTTTAGAGGCCCTTTTTAAGGGCCCTACCCTATCCTTTGCCCTATGTAATAAAAAAAGCCTTTTAGAAATCAAGGGGCTTTTAAACGAATATTGCATATATAGAAGAAATCTCTTTCTTCTTAAAGGACTAAACTGTTCAAATCTAAAAAATTTACTTCCAAAGATTGACCCTTATGCCAGGCTAGTTTCTGACTCTCAAAAAAACGATCTAAAAGAAATATCAGGTGTTGGAGCGCTTCTTTTAGAAAAAGATAGGGGATTTATTCTAGTGCCCTATAAGTTCAGCCCTCTTTTTAAGATTTCCCGCGGAAAAGACCTTTCTCTCATTTCCATTGACAATAAAAGGGCAAAAGGCATGAAATATGAAGAGGTAGTAAGGCTTTTGAGGGGAAAGGAAGGAACTGTTGTAAAGCTTTTACTTAGGATAAGAGAACGAAAAAGAACAATTTATGTGGTAAGAGAAAGATATACCCTTCCATCAATTGAATTTTTAAAAATAGAAAGGGATTTATTGGTAAGGATTTTTAATTTTAAGCGCCATGAAATTTCCACACTTTTAATCAATGAGCTTAGACAAAAGGATTTTTCTAAGGTGATAATTGATCTTAGAGGATGTCCTGGTGGTGATCTTTTCGAGGCCCTTGATGTGGCAGGAATCTTTTTAAGGCCCTCCACCACTCTTGTTTATTTGAAGGATAGGACGGGAAAATTAAAAAAAATCTCAGTGCCATCATCTTTACCAACATTTAGACAAAAAATAGATATCCTGGTTGGGCCTAGAACAGCTAGTGCGGCAGAGATATTTACAGGCATCTTGAAACACTATAAAAGGGCTAGGATAAAAGGCAAAAAGACTAAGGGAAAGTGTGTCTCTCAGGGGGAATTTATCCTTTCAGATGGCTCAATTTTAAGGGTTAGTAATGAATGGATTCTTTTCCCGGATATGACAAGTTGTCAGGGGAAAGGGATTTTTCCTGACAGAAAATAGAGGAAATTTACACAAAGGAGGCAATAGATGAAAAAGGTAATGCTTGTTGTATTTAACGGAGAAGAAATGTGTTTTATCCATGTTCTTTTAAATAGTTTTGACATGCTGGAAAGATCTTATGATGTTGGAATCATCATGGAAGGTGCTTCAACAAAGCTTCTGACTAGCCTTGAAAAAAAAGAACATTTTCTCCATAACCTTTGGGAAAAGGCAAAAGAAAAGGGGCTCATTGAAGGGGTTTGCAAGGCTTGTTCAAACAAGATGGGGACTATGAAGGTTGCAGAAGAAATCGGTCTAAACCTTTTGGGTGATATGTCAGGGCATCCTTCTCTTGCAAGATATATGGAAGAAGGCTATGAAATTATAACCTTTTAGATCAAGAAGGCTATTTCATTTTATTCCCAGTTTTTTAAGTTTGTATCGCAAAACCCTTTCACTTAGGCCCAAAATTTGGGCAGCCTTGGTCTGAATGCCGCCAGCTTCTTTAAGCGCCCTTTGAATCTCTTTTTTCTCAAGCTGAATAATCTTATCTTTTAGGGAAGATGGTGATAAGTCATCAAGTTTCTCACCTAGATCCAAATGAATATCAGATGCCTTTATGATGTTTCCCCTTACGAGGGTTACAATCCTTTGAACCTGATGTTCAAGCTCTCTAATATTTCCAGGCCAATGGTATTTTAAAAAGATATCCATGGCATCGTCCATGATGCGAATCTTTTTGGAAGGGGCATATTTTTTTAAAAAAAATTCAAGTAGCTCTGGAATATCCTCCTTCCGCTCCCTCAAAGGTGGAAGATTTATCTCAAAGACATTCAGCCTGAAAAAAAGGTCTTTTCTGAAATCCCCTTCCTCTATCATTTCATTTAGGTCTCTATTGGTGGCAGATATGATCCTAACATCGACCTTCAAATCCCTACTTGCCCCCACTGGCTTGATGGTCCCCTCTTGTAATACACGCAAAAGTTTTGCTTGAAGGCCAAGTGGCATCTCACCGATCTCGTCCAAAAAAATCGTCCCCTTGTTGGCCACCTTGAATAGACCATCTTTGTCCTTGGTTGCGCCAGTAAACGCACCTTTTACGTGGCCAAAAAGTTCACTTTCAAAAAGGGTTTCTGAAAAGGTTGCACAGTTTACTGCCACAAAAGGCCTGTCCTTCCTTGGACTCAAATCGTGAATAAGACGAGCAATCAGCTCCTTTCCAGTTCCGGTTTCCCCAATCAGAAGGACGGGCCACGACGTTTCTGCCACCCTCTTTGCTGTTGAAATCACCTCCTTAAGGGCCTTACTCTTTCCAACAAGCTTAAAGGCATGTGCGACTTCCTTTTCCTCATTTGTAAGGACATCTCTTGTTTCCCTTTCTATCTCAATATCCTCCAAAAGCTTTTCTATCTTTAAGAGCAGTTTTTTTAGATCAACAGGCTTTTCAAGAAAATCCTTGGCCCCAAGTTTCATGACCTTAACTGCCGTATCTATTTCCCCATAGGCAGTTATCATTATGACCTTAACAAGGGGGTTTATTGCCTTAAGTTCTGCCATAACCTCATCTCCATTCATGTCAGGCATTCGGTGGTCCAAAAGTACCAAAGGACAAAAATGATTTTTAAAGATGGAAATGGCCTCCTTTCCATTTTGGGCTTCAAGGACCTTATAGCCCTGCTCTTTTAAAAAATCTCCCAATATGCGCCGTTGGACCGACTCGTCATCGACTATAAGAATATACATTTAGGCGACCCCTTGGCTTGGAAAAGTTATGGTAACAACGAACTTATCATCCAGTATTTCAGCCGAAATTGTACCCTTATGGGCCTTTACTATCTTTTTACATATGGAAAGACCTAGGCCTGTTCCCTTTATCTTTGTTGTAAAATATGGGTCAAATAGCCTATCCACTTGTGAAACATCTGGAAGTTTTCCCTTGTTCGATATCTTGATCTTCAAAAAGTCATCTCCTTTTTTGACATCCACAGTAATTTCACCCTTAAAGGATAAGGCCTCGAGTGAATTCACGAAAAGGTTTTCAAAAAGCTGTCTTAGTAGCCTTGGATCTGCATCTATTATTAGGTCTTCCGGACATGAAAGTGCAAGTCTTATTTCTCTGAGGTCAATCCCTTTCTTTTTTGACAAATCAAAAAATATTTCCTCAACAAGGTTTTTTAAGGCCACCTTTTTTATTTCTATTCTAGATGGCCTTGCATAACTTAAAAGCCCGGATACAATCCCTTCTGCCCTTCTGGTTTCATGCTGCAACATGGAAAGAAGTTCGATATCGGTATTCTTTAGATAATCCTTCATTAAAAGTCTTTGAATTCCCATGGAAATTGCATTTAGTGGATTTCTTATTTCATGGGCAATTATGGCTGCCGAGCGCCCAAGGCTTGCCTCCTGCCTTTCAAGAAAAAGTCTTTCTTCATATGCTCTAATCCTTTTGATGTAATCCCTTTGATGTTTGTATAAAAGCCACGAGATGATACCGCCTGTTACAAATAAAATCAGGCTGAAAAAAATCAATAAAAGCCAAATATCCCTTTGTTTTTCCCTGAGTTTTCCTGTGTCCATCCCTATAAGTAGAAGTCTGTCACCAATGCCAAAACTGGATATGACAACCTCTTTCCCGTCTATTTTAACAATTTTAGAAGTTCCCTTCTCTCTAACCAAATCACTGAAGGGATAGAAGGTGCTCTGGCCTTTTACTTTTTCCAGCGAGAAAATCTTTACAAAATTCACGCCTGAAAGATTTGAAATCTGTTTTAATGTATTTTTTAGTCCTATCCTTTCTTGCAACCTCAAGATTTTTGAGGCATCTATTCCTGCAATAATGCAACATGTTTCTGTTTTTTTTATAAATTTTCCGGAAAGGACAAAAATTCCCTTTTGTCGCAAAAGATGAAGTGCATCTGTTTTATGGCAGAATCTTTCCGGTGAGCCTGAAAGCCAGTCCTTTCTGCTCTCAACCACGAGCCTTTTGCCATTTACCTCCCGAATAATGGATATGCCGGCTAGATTTGATTCCTTTGAAAAGGCCCCAAGTTCCTTTTGATTAAATGGTTCTATATATTCAAGATACTTGATAAAGCGAATCTGATTTTTAAGAAAACTTTCAATAATCTCCCTGGATGTCTTTTTGGCATCAATGGAAGTCCTGGCATTTATCTTTATTATTTCAGCAGCAAGCCTTGCATGATCTTTTGCCTCTTCAATAAACACCCGATTTAAATATCTAGTCTGCCATATGGCCACTATGAAGGCCACAAGAAATATGACCAGAAAGGCTATTGCATTTGCCTTCCAAAGATCAGGGAATTTCACCCAATTAAGAACCATCCCTTTTTATCTGCCCCTACGACGTCCTCTGCCATTACCTGTTCTTCTACTGCTATTGAAGCAGTTATCGCATTTACATTTTCCGCGGCAGCTATTTCCAAATATCTTACGGAATCGCCTTTTAATACCCGTCAAATCGCAACTTCTGGTCCCAATTATCTTTTCAGCAGTAAGAACATCTCCTTTTTTATCAACCCAGACCTTTATAACTGCATCCTTTTTTAGATACTTAAAGTCTTCCTTTGAAGGGATGAGAATTGTCTTTTTCTCGCTTTCAAAATAATCATCTATGATGATCAAGCCCTTCGAAGGG
>JALXCD010000125.1 GCA_026991135.1 Deltaproteobacteria bacterium
TTTTTAAAGTAGATGCACTTTCCAAGGGTCAACAAATTTAAAAGAATAGGTGAAATCCTTATATTTGTTATTGAGGCCTCTAAAAAAGTCGGGGGTTGATTTTCAAAGTCTATTTTGTCTATCTCTATCCTTTTTATTGGGACCTTAAGGGTATCATTTGAAAATAAAATACAGTTAACATCCTTTATTACTAAGGATCTTGAAAACAAATTAAAATCAAGCTCCTTATACCCAAAATCAAAAAAATTTGGTAGTTTTTCTCTAACTTTTTCTACTTCTTGTTTGCTAATCTGGTTGGCGAAGATCTTTGCCACAACATATGAAAAAGTTAGAAATATTATGCTAATAACAAGATATTTAAAGATATTCTTTTTCATTTTAGGATTAAATTCGGATTATTTGACAATAGGCTTTGTAGCATAAGGAAAAATGGTCGTTTACTAGAATACAACTCATTCAGGCTTTTTAAAAGAAATTATAGGTGGTATTAGTTCCTTGTGTCATTTTACCGATAAGGCATATCAAGACCATTTATCAAAGGAGCTTACATATGAAAGTATCTTCAAAGGTGAAAGGTGTCTTTTTAGGGATATTTCTTTTTTTTCTATTTTTAGGAAATAGTTTTTCGCTAAATGTCACGAATAATGTCACTCAATCCAAAGTCCCTCGCACTATAGCGGCCCTTGAAAGCAAGGACAATGATCCTCAAAAGGGACTTGTAAAGGAGATAATGGACGATTTCATATCAAATTTTGATGATTTCGTCAAAGATACAGAAATGCAACTAGATATTGACAGAAATTACAAAGTCTTTGGTGAAAATGGAAACTATGTAATAAGATTTAATAACTTAAGATTGGTAAATAGGGATAGAAAAGATAATTACATAGATTTTAGCCCTACACAGATAAAATTTAAAATAATATCTGACAAAGCGGTAGCTATTGACTTTCTTTTTCCAAAAAGGATACCAATTATTGCAAAAAAGAAAGAGGAAGGTGTCTTTTCTGTTAAAGATTATCATTTTTCAGGTGATTACCTGAAAGATCTAAGGATATTTCAAAGGGTTGATATTAATTTGATCGAACCTCTTTTAAGGGATGCAAATAGCACCCTTGTTTTGTCATTAGATAAAATTGACAGTCATTACAATATAATATCCAATAATGTAACTAAGGTGTGGAATTATAATATTAATGGTGAGCTTAGGAATTTTAATCTAAAAATTAAGGATGATAATAATACTGAAGATGGGATGACCATAGGCAACATTTCCTTTTTATCCCATGTGTCCGGTAAGAACCTAGAAGAGGTAATAGAAGCAAAAAGGACCCTTTCAGACTTATTTAAAGACCCAGAGAAGATATCTGTAAAAGAGATAAAAAATGCCCTAAATTCCTTGGAAATCTTGGTAAATTTGATAAATGGCGGGAGTGAAAAGGTAAAAATTTCCAAATTTTTAATGAAAACTCAAGATGGGATGAGCCTAGGGACTGACAATATCACTTTTGAAAGTAAGCTTAGAAAATTTGCAAACACAAGGGAGTTTGAGGCAGATAGCAATACAAAGGTAGAGTCAGTTTATTTAAACATGCCCAAATCAAAGGAACCTTCCCTTGTGAAAAATGGTAAATTCAAAGAGCTTAATTTTGTGTTTAAATTTAAGGGAAGACAATTTCCAAAGGGCTTTTTTAATGATCTTGGAGAAAGGTTTGAAAAGGTATCAGATATTAAAGATGAGAAAAAAAGGGATACACTTTTAAGTCAGTATCTAAATGAAATTTTGCACAAACTTTTATCACTTATTAATAGCGCAAATACTGAAATGAAATTAAGTGGCTTAGATGTTACTGACGATAATGCCACAAAGACGATTGCTCTTTCTTCTTTATGGATATCAGGAGGCTTTGACGGAAAAGGACATGGAAATAATAGCTTAAGGTTAGCCACTGGTTATTCAGGACTTTTTTCAGGCTTTTTTGATAAATATTTTAAGGCTGCTAATCTGCATTTAAAGCTACAGGATATTCCTTCAATTTTGGAATTTATTGATGATAAATCCTTCTTAAAGGCAAAAAGAAGTCCTGATGCTATAAAGACAGATTTGACTGCAAAATTTTTGACTCGCCTTCAGAAAAAACCAATAATCCTTTACTCCATGGCATCCATTCTAGGAGTTCCCCAAAGCCTTTTTAATGTGGATTTAATGGTAAAAAGTGATCCAAAGGCGAAGTTTAAGGCTACCGGCTCTTTGGATGTGAAAATAGAAAATCCTGATAATTTCATGGCCATTTTTACAGAGCTTTTCGGAAATTCCGGTGCCAGCCAGATCTTGGCCATGGTATCTGCATTTGGGGAACGTAAAGAGATGGGTGAGAAGGTGGTTGAAAGCCTTAACATAAAGATAACTCCGAATGGAAAGATATTTATGAATAATAAGGACGTAACAAATATGTTTTTCCCGGAAAAGAAGCCGGCCAAAAAGGGGGCCTTGCCCAAAAAGGAAAAGATGTAACAGGAAGGCAAAATGGCAAACCCAGAAAGAGATTATTTGCTTGGTGTTATAAATAGATTTATTGGGCTTTTTTCAAGGAGAATTCAACACCTTACCAAAAATGAGACCACCAGGGAGTATCCCTTTGTGGCAATGGATACGAGGCAGGTCTTTGACGAACTTCTTTTGGTTTCTGACTACTGTGAAAATGTTCTGAATAGAGACCTTTCATCCTTGAAATTTATTGATATTGGCTGTGGCTTTGGAAATGTAATGCTTTTTGCAGAGCAATTTGGATTTTCTGTTTATGGTCTTGAAAAGGATGAGGCATCCCTAGAGATCGCAAGAGACTTCTTCGAACCCCATCAGCTTATTGAGGAAGACCTAATGACCTTTCCTAGGTATTCAGAATTTGACATAATTTATTATTTCTGTCCCTTAACAGAGGGAGAGAGGGAGTTTGAGCGCCGTCTAGAAGAAGAGATTCGCCCACAAACCATATTGATAGCCAACTACAAAAGGAGTAAAGAGATTTACAGTGACAGGCGTTTTGAAAGGCTTTCCAAGGATTTGCCTGTTTGGATAAAGACCTCAGAGTAAACGGAATTTGAAAGGAGTACATGGATGAGAAGTGATAAAATGAAAAAGGGCATAGAAAGGGCTCCCCACAGGTCCCTTTTTAAGGCAATGGGCTATACAGATGAAGAGATAAAAAGGCCCATAATTGGTGTAGTAAATTCATTTAATGAGATAATTCCTGGACATATACATCTGAGACAAGTGGTGGATGCAGTTAAGGCTGGAATAAGGATGGCAGGCGGCACCCCTGTGGAATTTGGAGCCATTGGAATTTGTGATGGAATAGCAATGAATCATTTGGGAATGCGCTATTCCCTGGCAAGCCGTGAACTTATTGCCGATTCAGTAGAAGTCATGTCAATGGCACATCCTTTTGATGGACTGGTCCTTGTGCCAAATTGCGATAAGATAATACCTGGAATGCTAATGGCCATGCTTCGTCTAAATATCCCAGCGATTCTTGTTAGTGGTGGCCCAATGCTTACAGGCAACTGGCATGGCAAAAAAGTCAATCTCATATCTGTCTTTGAAGGAATTGGTCAGGTAAAGGCGGGAAAGATGAGTGAAGAAGAGCTTTGTAGCCTTGAAGATGAGGCCTGTCCGACCTGTGGTTCCTGTGCGGGTATGTTTACGGCAAATTCCATGAATTGTCTTTCTGAGGCCATTGGACTTGCTCTTCCAGGAAATGGCACAATTCCAGCAATTTCTGCCAAAAGATATAGACTAGCCAAACTTGCTGGTATGAAGGTTATGGAGTTGGTAGAAAAGGGCATTAAGCCAAGGGATATAGCAACAAAGGAGGCCTTTCAAAATGCCATTGCCATGGATATGGCACTTGGTTGTTCTACCAATACAGTTCTTCATGTCCCAGCCATTGCTAATGAGGCCAAGGTAGATCTTCCTCTTAAGGTCTTTAATGAAATGAGCCTTAAGACCCCGCACCTTTGTAATATGATACCCGGAGGCCCCCATAGCTTACAGGAACTAGACCTGGCAGGTGGGATACAGGCCATATTTACCGAGCTTGACAAACTCGGAATCATAAATGGGGATGTGATGACCGTAACAGGAAATACCTTAAAGGAGAATTTTTCTAAGTTTAAGGTCCTTGATCATGATGTCATAAGGCCCATAGAAAATCCTTATCACAAGGAAGGGGGTATTGCCATTTTGTATGGGAACCTTGCACCAGATGGGGCCGTGGTAAAGCAGTCTGCTGTTGCCCCTGAAATGCTCACCCATAAGGGGCCTGCAAGAGTTTTTGAGTCTGAGGATGAGGCCTATAATGCAATACTTGGCGGTAAGATTAATCCGGGAGATGTGGTTGTTATAAGGTATGAAGGACCAAAGGGTGGCCCAGGTATGCCTGAGATGCTTTCTCCAACTTCTGCCATAGTAGGTATGGGCCTTGATAAAGAGGTTGCCCTTTTGACAGATGGCCGCTTTAGCGGCGGAACCAAGGGGGCAGCTATTGGGCACATTTCGCCAGAGGCAGCAGAAGGTGGCCCTATTGGGCTTGTCAAGGAAGGAGACATTATTTCTATTGATATTCCAAAAAGAAGGCTTGATATAGAGATAAGTGACGAAGAGTTAGGTAAGAGAAAGGCTTCCTGGAAGATGCCAGAACCCAAAATTAAGGAAGGCTATCTTGCAAGATATGCCAGGATGGTAGCAAGTGGTGCAAAAGGCGCTATTGTTAAGTAAGGTAATTTTTTAATTTCAGATTTTGAGGTAAGGCCCTGGCTTTTATGCCATGGCTTTTATTTTTCTAATTAAACTGCATTGAAAATCGTTTGTGCTTGCTGTTTTCCGATGCAGTTTTCATAAAGGTCTTTTCAAAGAGTTCAAATCCTTTTTTTTTAGGTATTCCGCTTAGAATTGTAACTGGGGTTCCAACAGGCACCACCTCAAATAGTTCCTGAACATCGGCGTTTCTAAGGGCAATACAGCCCCTTGTCCAGTCCCAGCCAATGCCGCCACCATGGATGCAAACAGCCCCTCCAAGGCGCGTAAACCAAGGTGGCCTTTTTCCGTGATCTATGGCCCAGATTATTTCTTCATATTGCCTTTTGGTGATTAGTCCTGACCTTAAGCCCCTTAAGGCATCTTCCTTGGAGGGATAGCTAAGGCCAAGGGCCTTGTAATACTTGCTTCTTGGGTTTTTATTGCAGACATAGAATTGACCTTCCGGGGTCCTGCCATCTCCTTGCTTTATTTTATCGTTCAGGGGATCAGGCCCAAGATTAACAGGATATATCCTCATAAGGGTATCTCCTGAAAAGAGATAAAGAATATGTCTTTTCTTGTTTATAACTATATGAGGGTCCTTTAAGGGCTTTAGAAGTGGCTGATAAAGATATTTCAGGTTACTTTGCCATCTTGTGTTACTGTAAGATTTTGACAGATCACAAGGAGGAATAGAGTTTAAAGAGTAACTTGGAAGATTTCTTTCCTTATCTGCACAGCCATACAAGAATAATCCCAGAAAAAGCAAACATAAAAACCCCTTATTCCCCCGAAAATAAAACATGGTGGGCCTCCCCTCACCAAAATTTCAATAATTATATCAATAGTTTTATTAAATACAAGTAGCTAACTAATTTTTACCTTTGTGATTTTCCCTTCAAAGGTGGAAAATACAGCAATGCCATTTTCATAGTCAAGGAGCTGGGAAGGCAATAGCCTTGCCTTGCCGTAACCTCCTGGTAGGTCAAAAACAAAATTGGGAAGACACATCCCTCCTATTTTCCCCCATAGTTTATTCATGATCGTTATTCCCTTTTTTAGATCAACCCTAAAATGATTTGTTCCTGTTGCATGGTCACATTGAAAGAGGTAATAGGGCCTAACCATTATTGCTTGAAGCCTGTAAAATAGCTCCTTCAGGGTTTTTATGTCATCGTTTACGCCTTTTAAAAGAACTGTTTGGTTTGATACAGGTATCCCTGAAAGGGTTATTTTCTCAATGGCCTCTGAGGATTCTTGGGTGATCTCCCTTGGATGGTTAAAATGAGTATTTAACCACAAAGGCCTAAATCTTTTTAAAAGGGCGCAAAGTTCATTTGTTATTCCCATTGGAAAGGTGACAGGAACTCTAGTGCCAATCCGGATGATATTAATATTTGGACATCTTTTGATATTAGAAAGTATGGTTTCAAGTCTTTTTAATGGTAAAAGGATTGGATCTCCACCTGAGATAAGGACTTCCCTTATCTCCTTTTTTGAAGATAGATAACTGGTTATTCTTTCAAGGTCCTTTTGGGTTATCTGAAATTTGGGAATGCCCCAGTTCCTTTTTCTATTGCAGTGCCTGCAATAACTTGCACAAAAGTTGTTTGCAATGACAACTGCCCTGTCAGGGTATCTATGTATCAAGAAGGGTACAGGGCTAAATCCTTTTTCGTTTAAAGGGTCTGGAGACGAATCATTATTGGAAACGGAAATTTCCTTTGGATTTGGTAGAACCTGAAGTGAAATTGGGTCATTAAAGTCAGTGGATTCTATAAGATTTAGATAATAGGGGGTTGAGGCCCATTTATATTTTTTTAAAAGGGCCTCATATTGGTCTGTATTTTCCTTTAAAAGCGAAAATATCTTAAGGCCGGATATGCCTTTTAAACGATTTTTTAACTGCCATTTTGGGTTATACCAGAGATCATCTGGTATATTTGGCCAAAGCCTTTTTCTTAGTGACACCTACGCCCTTAATGTGCCTAAACTACCTTTTAAAGGGATTTTCCAAAAGTATGGTCTGATCCCTTCCTGGTCCTACTGATACAATTATGGCAGGGCACTGTGTCATATCTTCAATGGCCTTTACATAGTCCTTAGCCTGTGTTGGAAGCTCATCCAAAGACCTGGCACCTGTGATGTCTCCTTGCCACCCCTTCATTTCTTCATAAATAGGTTTTATCTTTTCCACCATTCTTATGTTACAGGGCATATAATCAAACTTTTCACCTTCAACATCATAGCCCTTACATATCTTTAGCGGATCAATGTCACTTAGGACATCAAGCTTTGTAATTGCCAAACCATTTAAGCCATTTAGTCTTACTGCATCCTTTAGGACAATACCATCAAGCCAGCCACAGCGCCTCTTTCTGCCGGTGGTAGCACCAAATTCTGCTCCCTTTTGCTGTATGCTATCTCCAATTTCGTCAAAAAGTTCTGTGGGAAAAGGGCCACCTCCAACCCTTGTGGTATAAGCCTTACAAATTCCCACCACATAATCAATCTTGCTTGGGCCTATGCCTGCTCCACAGCAGGCGCCTCCTGCCACTGTATTAGACGATGTTACAAAGGGATATGTACCATGATCAATGTCAAGCTGTGTGCCCTGGGCCCCTTCAAAAAGTATATTTCCGCCCTTTTTATCTACTTCATCTATGAGGATGGAAACATTGTCAACATAAGGTTCAAGCCTTTTGGCATATTCCATGTATTGGGAGTAGATTTCTTCAGCATCAAGCCCTTGGGAGTTGAGCATCTTTGTAAGGATAAAGTTTTTTTCCTTGACATTTGACTCAAGCTTTTCCCTGAAAAGTTCCGGATCCAAAAGGTCGCCAACCTTGATTCCATTCCTTACGATTTTATCTTCATAACAGGGGCCAATTCCTCTGCCTGTGGTTCCAATTTTTTTCCCATCTGATTTGGCGGCTTCCCGTGCATGATCAAGGGCCTTATGATAGGGCATGATGAGATGGGTATTAAAGCTGATTTTGAGCCTTTCAGGACTTACTGGCCTTCCCCTTTTGGCTAATTCATCAAGTTCTTCAATCAATACAGACGGGTCAAGAACCACCCCGTTTCCAATGGCGCAAATTTTGTCATCATATAGAATTCCAGACGGAATCAGGTGGAATATAAATGTTTCATCATTTACCACCAACGTATGACCGGCATTGTTTCCACCCTGAAATCTCACGATAAGATCTGCATATTCGGTCAAAAGGTCAACTACCTTTCCCTTTCCTTCATCCCCCCACTGGGTTCCTACAACAATTACAGAAGCCATAGATAATTTCTCCCCCTTTACTTTTCCAACCCGTCAGGATACTTAACCAAGGTGTAAAAGTCAAAGGGGTCTTTTCATGAAAAAGGAAAAAAAAGAAACCATTTTTGTAATAGACGGAAGTTCATACCTCTATAGGGCCTATTTTTCCACACAAAGGGAATTTACAAGTTCGAAGGGGCTTCCAACCAGGGCAATTTACGTAATAACAAATATGATCTTAAAGATTTTGAGGGAAAAGGCCCCAGAATACCTGGTTGTAGCCTGGGATGCAAAAGGCCCCACTTTTAGACACAAGTTATATGAGGAATACAAGGCCAATCGCCCGCCAATGCCGGAGGATTTACAAATCCAGGTCCCTTACATACGAAAGATAATCGATGCCCTAGGAATCAAGCAAATGGAGCTAGAAGGCTATGAGGCCGATGACATCATGGCTGCTATTTCAAGGAGGTTTGGAGATCAAAGGGATGTAGAAGTTGTCCTCGTTACAGGGGATAAAGACATGAAACAGCTCGTATCAGAAAATGTCATTTTATGGGACCCAATGAGGAATAAGATAACAGACTTTGAAGGGTTTAAACGGGAGTTTGGTATATCTCCTAGTCAATTTACTGATATTTTGGCCCTTACTGGGGATACATCGGATAACATTCCGGGTATCCCAGGAATTGGCCCTAAAACAGCTCTAAAACTTATCAAGCAATTTGGAACTATTGAAAATCTCATTCAAAATCTCAATGAGTTAAAAACGGCAAGAATCAGGGCTCAAATTTCAGAAAAAAAGAACGAGCTTTCCCTTTGGAAAAGGTTGGTTGAGCTAGATGATAATATACCGGAAGATTTTGCCCTTTCGGACTTTAAGCTAAAGGAACCCGATAAGAAGAGACTTTTTGAACTTTTTAAAGAGCTAGATTTTGAAAGCCTCATACCCCTTGTATCAGATGAAAAGACATTGAGCTATGATCAATACATCCTCTTAAGTACAGAAAACGAGCTTAAATCATGGCTTAAAAAACATAAAAATCGTAATGAACTTGTAATTGATACAGAGACCTCCAGCGAAAAGTCAATGCTTGCAAGGCTTGTTGGAATAAGCCTTTGCTTTAACCCTCCTGAGGCTGCCTACATCCCAGTTGATCATGAAGAAAGGTCTCTTTCCCTTTTGAAAGTAAAAGAAATCTTAGGACCATTTCTCAAGGAAAAGAGCATTAGAAAAATAGGGCAAAATATAAAATATGACCTTATTGTCTTAAAAAGACATGGTCTATCTCTGGAAAATGTCTATGGAGATACCATGATTGCCTCTTATCTCCTTGATCCCACAAAAAGAAGGCACAATCTTGATGAAATTGCAAGGGATCATTTGGGACATCAGATGATTTCCTACAAGGAGGTTACAAAGGGGCTAAAAAAGGGGGATGATTTTTCAAAGGTCCCGCTGGAAGATGCAAAGATTTATTCGTGTGAAGATGTTCATGTAACTTGTATTGTAAAGGACAAATTTCACGAAGACTTAAAGAAAAAAGGGCTTTGGGAGCTTTATTCAAGGGTTGAAATTCCCCTTGTCTCTGTTCTGGCAAGGATGGAGATGGATGGCATCCTGATAGACAGGGAAAGGCTAAACCATTTAAAAGAAGAATTTTCTAACAAGCTTTCAAACCTTAAAGAAAAAATATTTGACCTTGCAGGCACGGAATTTAATATCAATTCGACCAAACAACTTTCAGAAATACTTTTTGAAAAACTTAATCTTCCCCAGTTAAAAAAGACCAAGAAAAAGACAGGTTATTCAACAGATGTAGAGGTATTAAAGGCCCTTTCTAAGCTACACCCATTGCCAGAGGCCCTTCTTAGGTATCGAAATCTTTCAAAGCTTAAATCAACCTATATCGATGGGATTGAAAAGGAGATCAATCCTGAAACAGGAAGGGTCCATACTTCATTTAACCAAACAGTTACGGCAACAGGCAGGCTTTCTTCAAGTGAGCCCAATCTTCAAAATATACCTATTAGGACCGAAGAAGGTAGAAGGATAAGGGAGCTTTTTATTGCTGGAAAGGGAAATGTTTTTGTCTCAGCAGATTACTCCCAGATTGATTTAAGGGTTCTTGCCCACTATTCAGGGGATGAGAATCTCGTGGAGGCCTTTAAAAGAGGGGAGGACATCCATAGACGCACCGCAAGCCAGATATTTGATGTTACACCTGAATTCGTAACTCCTGATATGAGAAGGATTGCAAAGACCGTAAATTTCGGGATTATCTATGGCATGAGTGCCTATGGCCTTTCAAAGGAACTCGATATTGGAAGAAAGGAGGCCAAAAGGTTTATTGATGCCTATTTTGAAAGGCATCCTGGGGTAAAAAGATATATGGAAGAGATAGTAAAGATTGCCCGTGACCAGGGATATGTTGAGACAATCCTTGGAAGGAGGCGTTATATCAAGGATATCAAGGCCAAAAGCAGAAATATCAGAAAGTTTGCAGAGCGAACTGCAATAAATACCCCGATTCAGGGAAGTGCCGCGGATATCATTAAGCTTTCCATGATAAGGCTGGTGAAAGAACTTGACAAAAAGGCCCTTTCTGCAAAGCTCCTTTTACAGGTCCATGATGAGCTACTTATTGAATGCCTAGAAAGTGAAAGAGAACTTGTCCAAGACATAATGAAAGATGTCATGGAAAATGTGGTAAAATTAAAGGTGCCTTTGACGGTTTCAATAGGTTTTGGAAAAAATTGGAGCGAGATAAAGTAAAAATATGATCCTTTCTATCCAGGCACTTAATTTTTTAAAGGGCCAGAAAATAAAAAGAAAGGACAGGATAATAGAACTCAGGTTTCAGATTACACTAAGCTGTGGGTGCCCTACCTGTGCAGGCGGAAGATTCGATGCCTCAAGATTTAATGTGGATGTAAAGATCATTTCTGATGATGGCAAGATTTATAAAGGGAAGGGGATTTTTACAGGTAATGTGAGCGAATTTTTAGCACACGTTCCAGTTGAATTTTCAGGAGATGCAAATCTTGAGATTTATGCTGTTGACAAGGAAACAGGCGCTGCCGGTAGGTTATTTATGCCTATTAAGATTGAGTGAATAAAAATAAAAAGGGCTAGCCAATTTTAATAGTTTGGCTAGCCCCTTTTATCCGTTACCTTTTACCTTTTCATATTCAAAAGTTCATTTAACATGTCATCTGTTGTGGTGATAACCCTTGAATTTGCTTGAAAGGCCCTCTGGGTGGTGATGAGTTTTACGAATTCTGTTCCCATATCCACTGTTGACTGCTCAAGGGCATTTGCTGCAATGGATCCAAGTCCATTGGTACGAGGTTGTCCTGTTATTGCAGTGCCTGATTTTGTTGTCTCCCTCCAAAGATTTCCACCTTCCTTGGCAAGGTCTGACGGGCTGTAAAATCTTGCCAGGGCGAGCTGAGCAAGTCCTATCACCCTTCCATTTGAATAGGAGCCTGAAATTATCCCCTCTGAATCAACGCTTAGGCTTTCAAGAAAGCCTGCAGCAAATCCATTTTGATCGTAAAAAAGTGTGCTAGAACGGTTGGCGTATTGAGTGGTGGTAATTGTCTCTGGATCCCAACCAATTACTTGATTATTTGCTGTATCGATCTCTGCCTTTGCACCAAAATTAAATTCTATCCTTTGGGCTGTTAAATCTAGTCCGGTCTTAGGATCAGTTTGGCCGGTAGGTTCCTGAAAAAAGGCAATTATCTGGGGATAATTATGATCTCCAAATGCCTGATTTATGCTGGTATCAGTTTCTAGGTTTTGTTCCAACTGATCGTTATTATATCGTGAAATATCAAATATTCTTTCAATTTGACCGTCAGGGGAAAACTGGATTTTTCCCCACAAAAGTTTTCCTGCATCTGTTGTAAGATTTCCACCAGAAGTTGCCTTGGCACTTTTATCCTCTTCAGGATTCATTGCAACTAAAAATTCCCAAGTTCTTTCATCACCTTGCACATTTGGATCATCCTGTTCTTTATCAAAATATACAGTTAATTCGTGGGTATTACCCACGCTGTCATAAACTTTAAAAGTGGTTTTATATTCATAATCAACATTGGCTTTAAGTCCGCCATTTGGATCTCCTGAACTGCCATCCCATTTATCTATTAATAGATTACTGCTGTCAACTGGTTTGGCCCTATCATCCAGATTTACAGCGACTGTCGAAAGACTCGTAGCAACCGGAGGCGAAGTATTCTGAATTTCGATGTCTTTGATTGAGCCTATTATTTCAAATGTTCCATCTGGTTGCTCTTCCATATCCCAACCTTGGACCCTTAGTCCAGCAGGATTTACAAGGTAACCATTTTTATCCACATGGAACTGTCCTGCACGCGTATAGTAAACACTGTTTTCTATTTTGGGATTGGAAACCATGAAAAATCCATTTCCTGCAATAGCCAGGTCCGTGGGAGAAGAGGTACTTTCAAAGGAGCCCTGCGTAAAAAGTGGTGCCACATCAGAAGTGGCAGAGCCACGACCCACCTGAGAGCTTCCTCTTGCAGTATTGATTGATT
The DNA here is from genome assembly GCA_026991135.1 of Deltaproteobacteria bacterium. GTDB lineage: Bacteria > Desulfobacterota > Dissulfuribacteria > Dissulfuribacterales > QOAL01 > JAADCZ01. Next base: position 12,636 of record JALXCD010000125.1, read on the forward strand.
GAGCCATAATGTCTTGAAAGGTGGTTCTGGCTGCTTTAAAACCAGTGGTATTGACATTTGAGATGTTATCTCCAATAACTTGCATAGCATTTCCCATATTTACCAGACCGCTTACGCCTGAATATAGAGAACTAGTAAGTGCCATTTTGCACCTCCTTTAAGATTCGACCTTTATGATATCTTTGAATTCAATTTTTGGGCCATTTTGAATCAAAAGTTCTGGAAGCCCATTTTCTGCATTTTCAACACCTGAAACAACGCCTGTTGTCCAGGTTGTAATATCTATTTCATCTCCATTTTCATTGGTTGCAGAAATGGAAACTTTATAGGTTCCTTCAGGCAATTCATTTCCATCTGTATCCTTGCCATCCCATTCAAGTTTTTTCCGTTCTCCAGCACTGATGGGTCCGATGTCCATTTTTTTAACAATTTTACCTTTGTCATCCACAATTGTTACAGTACATGATGTAATAGATTTATCCTTAGGGGCCTCAATAGAGAAAGGTTCGACTCCCTTTTCAGAAATGAGGAGCCTGTCGCCCTCGTATTGCACTTTGTGACCCAAAAGACCTATGGCAGTTACTGATGTTGCCATATTTTGGGCCTTTGTCATGTCTTGAAGGGCCTTGTTGTTTTTATACATGAGATCAACCATGTTGAACTGGGCTACCTGAGATGCCATCTCCCCGCTTTCCATGGGGTTCATGGGGTCTTGATACTGAAGCTGAGTCACGAAAAGCTTCATAAAATCGTCTCTATCCAGGGTGGCATGTTCTTCCTTGGTCTTATATTCAATTTGGGATAAAAGATTGTCGTCTTGATTTGCTTGTGCTGGTTTAATGCCATTATTTGCAATCATTTTTTACCTCTATACTACAATATGAATACCATCATCCTGGTACTTAATGTCTGGATTATTTTCCACGGTCTCACTAGTATTTGATACCTGTTCACCTGTGTTAAGATTTGGTAAATTTTGTTGTTCTCCATTTGAAGCCATAAAGCCCATCAGAGTGCTGTTTGGGTTTGAAAAGCCATTACCAATATCCACATTCACATTTGAAAGGTTAAAACCGTTTTGGGCCAATTGGTCTTTTAAATGCTGAAGATTTGCCTCAAGCAAATGTTTGGTATCCGGATGATCTGCAATAAAATTTGCATGGACATGGTTGTTGTGATCAACTGTAATGTTGACCCTAACTGTGCCTAAATCAGGAGGATTGAGATGCAGAACTGCCCTGTTTTTATTGAGTTTAAGGGCTTCTGACATGCCTAGGGTTAACTGAGAAATTACATTCTTCTCCTGAAGGTCCGCATGGTTAGAACTGGTTTCTATTTTAGATGTGGTCTGATTTAATTGACTTGTCAAAATATTATTGTTGTTGGCACCAATGTCATTGGCTTGTTGTTGATTTGTAATTTCATTATCTAGGGTATCTTCATTTGTTGAAAAATTTTTAAAATCTATAATTAAGATATCTTGAGGATCTTTCTGCTGGTTAACTTCCTGTAAATTTAGGGTCTTTTCAAAGGCTGAAAGATGTATTGCTCTAAAATGAAATTCACTATTTTTAATAGATTTGTCTTGACCTTTTCCTCCATTTAATGTTCCGGTTAT
>JALXCD010000126.1 GCA_026991135.1 Deltaproteobacteria bacterium
TTATGTATCTATCAAAGGCCTCAATGAGAGGCTCCGGGATGGATACCCCAAACCTTAAAAGCCTTTCCTTTTTCTTTTCCGCATCTGCCATATCTAAACCCAAATTTTAAAGATATATTTGGTTAATTTCTGAAAAAATTAAACGTTGAATCTAAAATTAATCACATCTCCATCCTGAACAATGTAGTCCTTTCCTTCAAGGCGAACTTTCCCTGCCTTTTGGGCCTTGTGATAGTCACCCTCTTTAACAAGATCTTCAAAAGAGACCACTTCTGCCCTTATGAATCCATGCTCTATGTCTGAATGAATGCATCCAGCAGCTTTTTGGGCTTTAGTTCCCTTTTTGATGGTCCATGCCCTAACTTCATCCTTTCCAACTGTAAAAAAGGAAATGAGGCCCAAAAGCGAATAGGATTCCCTGATAAGCAGGTTGGTGGCAGGCTCCTCAATCCCCATATCCTTTCTGAAAAGTTCTGCCTCATCCTCTTCAAGCTGCATAAGCTCCATCTCAAGGCTTCCCTTTATCTCAACAAGGGGGACACCACTTGGAAGTTTGAGGGAAAAGTCTCCGGGCGAATAATTCTCTCCAAGGTTAAGGCAGACTATACAGGGCTTTTGGGACAAAAAGGCATAGCCTTTAAGTTCTGGGGCCTTTCTTATCTCCTCATCCTCTCTAAGGGCTCGGCCTGAATCAAGTATCTCAAAGGCCCTTTTTAAAAGTTCAAATTCCCTTGGGTTTCCCTTTTTACCCTTTTTAAGCTCCTTTTCCATGCGCTCAAGGCGCCTTTCAACAATTACCTGGTCTGTCAGGATGAGCTCGGATTCAAATTCGTCAAAGTCCTTTTGGGGTTCTGGTTTTTGCCCTGCCCAGTCAAAGGCACGCACCACGTGAACAAGGGCATCAACCGGTCTAAGAAGCCTTAATATTTCGTCCAGCCCACCCTTTTCATCCTCTGCCTTTATTCCACCGCCTAGGTCTATGAACTTTATGGTGGCATGGGTGGTCTTTTTTGGCTCATACATCTTGCTGAGCTTATCAAGCCTTGGGTCAGGGACCTTTACAAGGGATATATTCGGATCCTTTTTCCCGCCAGCATAACTTGACACCTTGGCTTCAGAGCCAGTAAGGGCATTAAATATGGTTGTCTTCCCGCTTCCGGGAAGGCCTACTATTCCAAGTTCCATTTTTTTATCTTTTTTTCCGTTAGTTCCCTGAAATTTTTGTGCTAATCTTTAACATAGACCAACTAGGATGCAAGTTTTTGAAAAGATTTAGAAAAGATTCATGTGCCACAAGGGGTTGTATCTCCCTTTATCTTTAAAAGGGCATGTTCAAGGATATCTTTTAATGCATTTAGTCCATCTTCCACTGCCTTTTTGCTTCCAGGAAGGTTTACTATCAGGGTTTCCTTTCTTACTCCGACCCTTCCCCTTGAAAGCATGGCCCTTGGTGTCTTTTTCATGCCATAAAGAAGCATGGCAAGAGCCATTCCAGGGCATTCCCTTTCTATTACCTCAATGGTGGCCTCTGGAGTTACATCCCTTGGCGAAAGGCCTGTTCCTCCAGTAGTGACAACGAGATCGATTGCCTTTTTATCACACCAGTCAATGAAATGCCTTTTTATTTCAGGGATTTCATCAGGGCAAATCGCCATTTCTTTTACCTTAAAGGGACCAATGGATTCTAAAAACTCACGAATAAAGGGGCCAGAAAGGTCCTTCCTGGCCCCCTTTGAGGCAGTATCGCTTATGGTCAGGATTGCAACCTTAAATCCCAACTACTTTCCTTCCTCCTCTTTTCTCTGGGCAATTATCTTTTCAATGAGGTTTGGCGGAACCTCTTCATAGTGTGAAAATTCCATGGTAAAGGTCCCCTGGCCTGCGGTCATGGCATTTAGGTCAAGGACATATTTCTGGACCTCTGCAAGGGGCACAAGGGCCGTAACGGTTTGAACGCCCTTTCCAGGCTCCATGCCCATGACCTTCCCCCTTCTGCTATTTAAATCCCCAATGATATCTCCTACATTTTCTTCTGGCACTGTGACAACAAGCTTTACAATGGGCTCAAGAAGTGTGGGCTTGGCCTCCAGGACTCCCTTTTTGAAGCACTGAATGGCCGCAATCTTAAAGGCCATTTCACTTGAATCCACCTCATGGGACTTACCATCATAAAAGCGAACCTTGACATCAGTTACTGGATATCCTGCAAGGGGACCTGACTGCATTGCCTCCTGAATTCCCTTTTCCACTGCGGGTACAAAGTTTCTCGGAACGTTCATTCCTACAAGGGCCTCTTCAAATTCGTAGCCCTCGCCCCTTGGAAGTGGGGTAATATCAAAATGTACCTCTGCAAACTGCCCTGCTCCGCCTGTCTGTTTCTTGTGCCTGTAAATAACGCCTTTTTTGGGCACCTTGATGGTTTCCCTATAGGCGATCTTTGGCGTTGTAAGATCAACGCTTACGCCAAACTTTCTTTGCATCTTATCTATTGTGGCATCGATATGTATTTGTCCAAGGCCTGAAAGGAGAAGCTCGTTGGTCTCTGGATCACGGGTGACCCGGAGGGTCGGATCTTCCTCCCTGAGCCTAGCAAGGGCATTTGTAATCTTTTCTTCATCCCCGCGGCTTTTTGGCTTAAGGGCATAGGTGATGACAGGGGCAGGAAATTCAACAAATGGATAGCTTACAGGGGCATCCTGGTCTGAAAGGCTGTCTCCAGTTTCTGTATATTTAAGTTTTGCAAGGGCCACAATGGCTCCTGGACCGGCCTCGTCAATATTTTCCTGTTCCTTTCCCTTAAGAACAAAAAGCGGCCCGTATTTTTCCTTTTCCTTTTTATTTGCATTGAGAATGTTGCCGTCTGGCCTTATAGTTCCGGAATATATCCTCATTATGGAAAGTCTTCCGGCATAGGGGTCTGTAAGGGTCTTAAAGACAAGGGCAGAAAAGGGTTCGTCCGGAGACGGTTTTCTTTTGACCTCGTCCCCGGTTTCAGGGTCGGTTCCAGTGACCTCTCCCCTTTCCTCTGGAGATGGAAAAAAGTTAATAATAAGTTCAAGAAGCACTGAAGGCCCGATATTTTTGGTAGCAGAGCCGCAGACTACCGGTATAAAGCCCCCGTCAAGTATGCCCTGCCTTAAGCCTGAAATAATTTCATCTGAAGAAAGCTCTTCCCCTTCGAGAAATTTTTCAAGTAGCTCTTCCTTGGACTCGGCAGCATACTCAATCAGATTGCTCCTTGCCTCTTCCACCTCATCTGCCATATCTTGAGGGATATCCACAGGTTTTTTCTTCCCGTCTTCGGAAAATTCGTAGGCCTTCATGTGAACAAGGTCTACAATACCTGTAAAGCCTTCTTCGATTCCAATTGGCAATGAGATTGGGACAAGTCTTATATCAAGGGCCTCTTTCAAGGAATCAATACTTTCAGTAAATTTTGCCCTTTCTCTGTCAAGCTTGTTAAGGAACATGATTACCGGAATGTTCCTTTCAGAAATCATGGACCATATCTTTTGTGTCTGAGGCTTTATTGGATCAACGGCATCTGCTACAAATATGCAGCTATCTGCAACCCTTAGGGCAGCAATGGTTTCGTGAAGAAAATTGTCTTCTCCAGGGGTGTCCATTAAAAAGAGCGAGTGTTTGTTCCACTTAAAAGCAAAAAAGGCGGCGCTTATAGTAATCTTTCTTTTTACTTCTTCCGGCTCAAAGTCAAGATGAGAGCTTTCATTGTCAACGCTACCAAGTTTTTTAGTGGCCTTAGCTGAAAAAAGAAGTGCCTCTGCCAGTGAGGTCTTGCCACTTCCACTTTGGGATACAATTGCAAAGTTTCTGGTTTTGGCTATTTCCATATCGTCTCTCCCTTCCCCTGCAAGTATTGAAGATAAAAGCTATTTAGCCCAATTGTAGCAACATAATTAATTTCAATGTGTGACGTCAAGTATTTATAACACGGGTTATAATTTGAAGCTTATGGCTGGACTAAGTGAATTTGTAACCCATATGCACATGGTTGAAAAATTAAAATTTTAGTGCAAAAGGATATATTGATTTGGCCGATAAGTCTAATAAGACGGAGGTCAAATATGGAGATAGTTGAACGGTTTGAAGGCTTTTTTGTAGATGAAATCGAATCCGCCGAAGAAAAACTAAAATTCAAGTTAAATGCCCATTCCAAACTCTATCTCCTGCATCTTCTTAAACATTTAAGCCATGGCGGTGACTTCTTTTATACTGAAATTGTCAAGGATAAACCCCTCGGTGTGGTGTTACTTGAGGCACTCCACAAAAATATCTTTGAAAGAATAAGGGATTTAAAGGTAGTAGGAGACCTTTCTCTTATTTTTTCAGGGCTTTATCCTGAATTTTTGACAAGAAGGCTTGTAGATATAGATTATTTCATAAGCCTAGGAAGGAAATCCTATCATCTACTTTCAGATACCTACAGTTCGTATAAGACAAAACAAGAATTGTTTGTTTTATATTCCCAGCTTGTTGAAGATTTTATTAAACTCATAGAAGTCCTTACTGAAATATCCCACGAGCTGAGTTTTTTGGATGAAACCGATATACCAAAGGCCTTTTCACGCTGGCAGAAAACAAGGGTAAGACGTTATCTGGAGATACTCTCTGAAAAGAAAGTTATCCCTATTGATTCAAGGGAAGACGAATAGATCAATGGCGGAAGCGCATGGGAATCGAACCCACCTACCGCCTTTCTCAGACGGTACACCGGATTTGAAGTCCGGGAGGGCCACCAGTGCCCTTTCCGCTTCCGCAAGCCTCTATTATAAAATAACACAGGATTTTAAAATTTAAACCTATCGACCCTCACTTTATGACCTTGGTTCCATTGATGTTATTTTTTTCAGTTGCATTTGTTGAGTTTGAGTCCTTATCAGTAGAAAGGGCATAGGCAACTTTGTGTCTTGAACCTTCGTAGCGTTTCCCAAATTCACCTATTGGCCTTTTAAAGGTGAACCATGCCGGGTATTCTATCATTTGTTTTTTTGCCTCACTGACACTTCCTGATGGAACGGTGAAAGGAAGGGTAATAACAAAAAAGGCAGAGCCAATAATAGTGGATGCAAGGCCAAGGGGTCTTGCAAGGACTCCGTCAGCCATCATGACCACAGGATCGTGGGCTGTCCTGTATTCCGGTGGGGTAGCATAAAGAGGATATGATAAAAAGGATATTATTAAGGTTGTCAGGGCAATTGTGGATATGAATTTTTTCATTTTGGACTCCCAAACTTAGTTATGATTTTTAATGAATCTTACAATAGTTGATGAAATAGTTCAAAGGGCCTTGAAAAAAAGGATTTTTTCCGGTTGTGCCCTTGGAGTGCTTAAGGGTCATGAAATTTTATACGAAAGATACTATGGAAGGCATTTTTTTGCCCCATGGGCAAGAAGGGTTGATGAAAACTCTGTTTTTGACCTTGCCTCCCTTACAAAACCCCTTTGTTCAGCCCTTTTGCTCCTGATTTTTGTAAGCGAAAAGAAATTATCTTTGTCTTTGGAGCTTGGAGACATATTTAAAAATTGTCCTGAAGACAAAAAAAGAATTTCCATAAAAGACATTCTTAACCATACATCAGGCCTATTGCCCTGGACCCCCCTTTTTGTATTAAAAGGTAAAAAGGAATATCTTAGAATGATATTGACCGGGAAGCTAATAGAGAATCAGGAGAAAAGGGCAATCTATAGTGATCTAGGCTACATACTTCTTGGTTTTATCCTTGAAAAAGTGGGTGGGGATGAACTTTTTTCCATATTTAAAAAAAGGGTTCTTTTGCCTCTGAAAATAAAGGATTCATCTTTTAAAAAGGCCCTTAGGGATAGGAGACTTTTCGTCTCAACAGGGTTTTGTCCCTATCGGCAAAGGATTCTCCTGGGAGAGGTAAATGATCTAAATGCATGGGGAACTGGCGGATTTTTGGGGCATGCAGGTCTATTCCTCAATTTGAAAGAACTTGCCAGGATGATGAAGACAGTTTTATCCCTGGCAATAGATGGTGATGGAGGTGTCCTCGGAATTGACGGAAGCCTTTTTTTAAAAGAGACTTCCTTAATGCCTTTAAAAAAGAGGCGTTTTATGCTCGGCTTTGATACCCCTTCAGGGAAAACTCCCACCTGTGGCAGTTTTTTTTCAAAAAAAAGCCTAGGGCATCTTGGTTATACAGGAAGTTCATTCTGGATGGATTTAAAAGATAAAATAACTGTGTTATTCCTTTCAAACAGGACCTTTCCCCATGACTATTCAAGAAGTTCAAAAAGGGCCATGAGGGATTTTAGAATAACGCTACATGACGCAATTAAAGGAGAAGTTTCCAGACTATAATGGAACCAATGTATATGGTTTAATAGGCCTTTTAGTAGCTCTTTTTATTATCTTTGCTGTCTCAAAAAACTTTCTGTCAATGGGCTCCCTAAAGGGTGAAAGAAAGATTGGCCCCTTTGGGAATGCCCCTTCATTTTTTAAAAAATATAAAAGTGTTTCAAGGTGGGTTCTCGGGAAATTCCTGTTCATGAGAATGTTTAAGGATATTTCGATTCTATCAAAATTTTTATTGATGTTGGTGCAATACTCCCAGATTTCTTTTAACCGATTTTTTAAAAAAGGCTTTTTTATTAGGTAAAGTGTCTTTTCGTCCATGGATTCAAGGCCAATATTTATGTAGATATTGACCTTAAGCCTGTTTAGGGCCCTAAAAAAGGTCATGTCCTTTTCCAAAAGGGCCTCTGGGCTTCCAAATAAAAAGAAATTTTTGATGCGGGGAAGAAGTTTTTTACCTAGCCTTATTGAATAAAAAATCTTATCTTCCGGGGCCTTGAGGGCATCAAGTGTGCCCAGAAAGATGCCTCTAAACTGATCAAGCTCCTTATCTAAAACACCTCTAAGTTGAAGGACCTGTTTTTTTATTTCTTCATCGGACCTTAAAGCAAATTCGGTTCCATCCTTTACTTCACAAAATCCACAGTTTTTTGTGCATCCTGTGGAGATAATGACGGGAAGTACCTGATAGTCACAGATAAATGAGTCTGGTGGAAGTATCGTTACCCTTGCCTTAAGAATCTTTGAAAGTTCAAGATCATAAAATCTTTTCCACCTTAAAAGCCCATTTTTTATCTCAATAAATTCTGAGTTATTTCCAAAAAGTTCATCGAGTTTCTCCAGCTTTTTTAAAAAACCCATTAACTTTAAATCCAAAAATGGATTTTCATTAAAGAGTTCAAAGGAGAGAATCCTAGGAATGGGGATGTAATGCTGGCCAAAGAGCGATGCCATATCCCCATAAAAGAGACTCGAATAATAAACAGGTGTTCCGGAAAGTCCGATCTTTATCCATTCATTTGGATCTGGCCACCATCTCTCCTTTGATTGTGCATATATGAGCCTCCAGGAGGGAGTAAAGTGAAGCACAAAATCCCTTGATTCCACTTGATGATAAGTGCCAAAACGAACTGGAAAGCTAAAGGAACCACAATCTTCAATTCCTCTTTTGTTAATGGTGATGTTCATAATATCCATATTTAAAAGGCAAGAAGCTGATGTTACATTAAAAAAGTTATTTAGTCAGATGACTAAAAACATAAAATCAAATTTTCAAGGAGTGAATTATGGGAAAAATAGAAATAAAGGTTTCTGGAATGAAGTGTGAGCACTGTAAAAGGGCTGTTCAAAAGGCCTTATTTGGCATAGAAGGGGTAGATTCAGTAGAAATTGACCTTGAAACGGGTATTACTCAAATTGATACGTCAAGGGATATTTCCTTAGACGAAATTAGAAAGGCAATAAAAGAAGCCGGTTATGAGGTTTCCTAGTTCAGTTCATGAAAAAAAGAGACAGGAAATAGTTGTATTTGAGGAAAGGGGTTCAGGGGACTATAAAATAGCGGGAATAAGTGTTTATGGCAAAGATATTGAGATCGTAAAGGTCTTTGATATCAAGGGGATTTTGCCACCTATAATAGATGAGCCAGAGGAATATATATGCCAGGATTTTAAGGGGGATTTGGTACTAAATTTTTTAAAACATCCAGATCTTTCAGAATATCTTGTGAAGATTTGTAACATCAAGGGGGTTCCTGTAATTGCCTCTGGCCAGCACATCCCTGGGGCAATATGCCCCTTTACATGTTGTGGTCTTGGTAAAAAAGAAGGCCTCGGCGAGTATGGAAGGCAGTTTGGTCTTCCTGAATATGAGGTAAAGATAAGGGATGGGAAGATATCTGACATAAAGGTCTTAAGGGCAGCATCCTGTGGAGCCACCTTTCAAGTCATCAGGGAGATTATAGGAATGCCGGTTGATATTGCCCCTATAGAGATATCAAGGTGCGTTCAATATATTTGTCTTTCTGATCCATCTGATTTTGATCCTATTACCGGTAAAAGTGCCCTCCATTTTGCAGGAGAAGTGCATAAACGGGCCTTGGAAATGGCAATAAAAAGGGAAATGAGCAAAAGGTAATGGCCCTAGTAAATATCGAATCCGCCCTTAGAAAGGTCATTCAGGCCCTAAAAAAGACAGAGAAGGAAAGGGGCCTTGAGATACTTTCCTATAAAAGAAACAGGGGAATGACTGTTATAAAAAAGGATGAGAATCTTTTTTGGATTAGGGAGAGGGGCTATCTGGACCAGGAGGTTCTTGTTACAGACAGAGAGCTTCAAAGAATCCTTAAGTCCATGATGAAAAGGGAGTTTCCTAGAAGCAGAAAGGTCAGGGTTTACAGCCTTTCAGGACAGGACGTGGTGGGACTAAAAAGGAAAAAGTTGTAGTTAAATTTGATAGAAACTTTTATAAAAAATATCATTTTCAATTTTGATTTTATCATTAAAGCTTTCAGGCGAAAAATTGACACTCAAAGTATCTTGACAAAGGAATGTACGCCTTGTAAACAGTGTAAAATCTTTTATTGAACAAGTGTTCATTCAAAATCCAGCAGAACAAGGCTAATATGGATTTTAGGGGAAATTATTAGTCAGTGGAAATCCATAATAAATCGAGACAGGAGATCACCAAATGAAAGAAGTAAGGATTCACGGCCGGGGCGGACAAGGTGGCGTAACATCTGCCGAGCTTGTTGCCACTGCAGCCATTGCACAGGGAAAGTATGCACAGGCCTTTCCTAGCTTTGGCCCTGAGAGAAGGGGCGCACCAGTAGCTGCCTTTATAAGGGTCAGTGATACCCAGATCAGGACCAGGGAAAAGGTCTATACTCCAGACATTGTCTTGGTACTGGACCCCTCTCTTCCTGGTCTGGTAAATGTGGCTGAAGGTTTGAAGGAAGGCGGTATTGTGATTTTGAATACTGAACTTTCCGAAAGTGAAGTTAGAGAAAAGTTTGGTATTCAGTCAAGGCTTGCCATGGTAGATGCAACAAAGATTGCTACAGAGGAACTGGGTCTTCCCATTACAAATACCACAATGCTCGGGGCGCTTCTTAAGGCAACTGGAATTGTAGATAAGGAGCCACTTTTCGAGGCCCTCGAGAAACGCTTTGGGCGTTTGGCCGAAAAGAACAAGAAGGCCCTTGAAAGGGCAATGAACGAAACAGTAGTCACAGGATAAAAATATAGAGTATAAGGAGTAGGTAAAAATGGCCAATTCAGATGCCATAGTAGGATGGAAAACAATAACCTTTGGCTGCCATATCTTGGAGCCAGGCAATGCTGCCAACTTCAGGACTGGTGATTGGCGGTCCCAAAGGCCGGTTACAGACAAGGAAAAGTGCATTAAATGCGGCATGTGCTGGGTATATTGCCCAGACATGGCCTATAGTCAGGATGAAGAAGGTTACTTTGTGGCAAATATGGAATATTGTAAGGGTTGTGGCATTTGTGCTCATGAGTGCCCCAAAGATGCCATAACAATGGTTCCGGAGGAGGGGTAATCATGTCAAAACGCGTGGGAATAGAAGTATCAATTGCAATCGCTGAGGCAGTGGGCCTGGCCAGAGCAGAGGTCATACCCGCCTACCCGATTACGCCTCAGACTCACATTGTTGAACATCTTTCAGAAATGGTGGCAAATGGGGAGTTGGATGCCGAGTTCATTCCAGTAGAAAGTGAACATGCAGCCATGAGCTGCTGCTGTGGTTCAAGTGCTGCTGGCGCAAGGACATTCACTTCTTCAAGTGCTCAGGGGCTTAGCCTCATGAGTGAGATCCTTTATATCCCCAGCACCATGAGGCTTCCAATGGTTATGGTAGTGGCCAACAGGGCCATGTCAGCCCCGATCAGTATCTGGAATGACCACCAGGATATCATGGTCCAGAGGGATATTGGCTGGATTCAGACCTTTGCAGAAAATGGTCAAGAGGCGGTTGACCTTACCCTTCATGCCTTTAGGGTGGCCGAGGATAGAAATGTTTCTCTTCCCTTCATAGTCAACATTGACGGCTTTACCCTAAGCCACGTCATTGAGCCCATAGAGCTACCAGATCAGGAAGATGTGGATAAATTCCTTCCGCCATTTAAGCCCAGATATAAATTAGATCCAAGGCGCCCGATCACCATGGGGCCTGTAGGTATTCCAGAGGTTTACACCGAGGCAAAGGTTGCCCATGATATGGCCATGAGAAAGGCCAAAAGATATATCCTCAAGGCATGGGATGAATTTGCTGAAATCTTTGGCAGAAAATACAATCCGGTTGAATCCTATCGCACCGAGGATGCAGAGATACTTCTCGTTACCATGGGAAGTATCTCAGAGACAGCCATGACAGCCGTTGATGCCATGAGGGATGATGGCCAGAAGGTGGGCCTTTTGAGGATAAGGCTCTGGAGGCCATTCCCATCCCAGGAATTTAGAAAGGCCATTGGAAAGGCCAAGGTGCTTGCAGTCGTTGATCGTTGTCTGCCACCTGGTGCTGTCTGTGGCCCAGTGGGTGCTGAGATTAGATCCCTCTTATATAAAATACCAGGTGCCCCCAAGATATTCAGTTTCGTGGCTGGTCTTGGTGGCAGGGATGTGACTGTAGCACGTTTTAAAGAGATTGTGGACAAGGCAAGACAGTTTGCCAAAAAACGTCCAAGAGAACTCTATGAAGTGATTGGAGTGCGGGAAAAATGATACCAGAATTCGAAAAATTTAAGGGTTTTAAGGCCAAAAATTTACCAAAGGAAGAGTTGCTGTCTTCAGGGCACAGGGCATGTCAGGGTTGTGGAGAAGTCCTGGCTCTAAGGATGGTAATGAAGGCCCTTGGTAAAGATGTTATAGTTTGTAATGCAACCGGTTGTATGGAGATCATTACTTCTCCTTATCCCCATACTGCCTGGAATGTTCCATGGATACATATCGCCTTTGAAAATGCAGCAGCCGTTGCATCAGGGGTAGAATCCGCGAGAAGGGTCCTTGCAAGAAAGGGCAAGATACCCAAAAAGCATGTGGATATTCTGGCAGTAGGAGGAGATGGAGCCACTGGAGATATAGGGCTTCAGTGGATATCCGGCGCCTTTGAAAGGGGCCATGACTTTCTCTATGTATGTCTCGACAATGAGGCCTACATGAACACAGGGGTTCAGCGTTCAGGCTGTACGCCCTATGGCGCCATGACAACTACAAGCCCTCCAGGTAAAAAGAGCTTTGGCCAGGTGACCTGGAAAAAGAATGTTCCAGCCATTGCCGTGGCCCACAACATCCCCTATGTTGCAACTGCATCACCTGCCTATTTCCTTGATCTCATGAACAAGGTCAAAAAGGCAGCCCTGGTAAAGGGCCCTGCCTATGTACATATCTATTCACCTTGTCCAACAGGCTGGGGTTCTGCAGGTGAACGGAGTGTTGAAATAGCTCGTCTTGCTGTTGAGACAAAGGTATTTCCACTCTATGAAGTCATAGAGGGTCGTTATATCATCAGCAGAAAGATAACCAAACCAAAGCCAGTGGAAGAGTATCTCAAGACCCAGAGGCGCTTCCGCCACCTTGATGAAGAGCATATAGACTATATCCAAAGGAGGGTGGATGCGGAATACGAAAAGCTATTGAGGCTGGCAGAAATGGATTAGGAGCTTGATTAAAAGCCTCCTTTCAAAAGAAAGGGGGCTTTTTTTTGGCCATGACAAAACTGAGGTCCAAACATATACTGGGTATTTCTCATTTGTCGGCTGAAGAAATATCATTTATTCTCGATACAGCAGAGTCTCTCAAGGAAATCCTCGACCGGCCCATAAAAAAGGTGCCACCACTAAGGGGTCGGACCATTGTCTCCTTGTTTTTTGAGCCAAGCACCCGGACCAAGCTCTCCTTTGACCTTGCTGCAAAAAGGCTAAGCGCTGACTCTGTAAGTATTTCTGCAAAGACAAGCAGTGTGGTTAAGGGAGAAACCCTTATCGACACAGTCAGAAACATACAGGCCATGAGGCCTGATATCATAGTAATCAGGCACTCTATGAGTGGTGTCCCACATCTTATTTCAAAATACATTGAAGCCTCGGTGATAAATGCAGGAGATGGGACCAACGAGCACCCTTCCCAGGCCCTTCTGGATCTATATTCTGTTAGAGAACATTTTGGACATATTGAAGGTCTCAAGGTTACAATTGTGGGGGATATTGCCCATAGCAGGGTGGCCCATTCGGATATTCTGGGATTTAAAAAGATGGGGGCAGAAGTTACGGTCTGCGGCCCGGCAACCATGATTCCGCCCCATGTGGAAGGGCTTGGTTGCAAGGTCAATCTAAACCTAAAAGAGGCCGTTAAGGAGGCCGATGTTGTCATTGCCCTAAGAATCCAAAAGGAGCGCCAGGGGCGTTCCCTGATACCGAGTGAGAGGGAATATTCCACGGTTTTTGGAATTTCAAGGGAATTGATGTCATATCTTAAGGATACCGCCATTTTAATGCACCCGGGGCCGATAAACAGGGGAGTTGAGGTGTCTTCAGAGGTTGCAGATTCTGAAAGATCAATAATCCTTGACCAGGTCACAAATGGAGTGGCAATAAGGATGGCCCTTTTTACACTCCTTCTTGCAGATACAAGGGAGAACTAGGTTTCATGTCGGAATCAATTTTGTTTAAAAAGGCAAGGGTCATTGATCCAGCCCAGGGTATTGAAGAACAGATGGACTGCCTTGTTGTTGATGGAAAGGTGGCCTCACTGGAAAAGGGCCTTGAGGCACCCCAAGGAGCAAGGGTTATTGATCTAAGCGGGAAGTGGCTGGTTCCAGGCCTAATCGACATCCATGTCCATTTGAGGGAGCCAGGTTTTGAATACAAGGAGACCATTGAAACCGGGGTAAGGGCGGCAGCCTCAGGTGGGTTTACCAGGGTCTGCTCCATGCCAAATACCTCTCCTCCCAATGACAACGAAGGAATTACAAGGTTTATCATAGAAAAGGCAGAAAAGGCAGGCCTTTGCAAAGTAAGCCCTGTTGCATGTATTACCAAGGGACAAAAGGGTGAGGAGCTTTCTGAGTTTTTTGACCTTTTAAAGGCAGGTGCAGTTGCATTTTCAGATGATGGCCTGCCAGTTACGGATGCGGGGTTAATGCGCCTTGCTCTGGAGTATTCCCTAAATTTTGATACGGTTATCATCTCTCATTCCGAAGAGCTTTCCCTATCCCAGGGTGGAGTGATGAATGAGGGGCTGGTATCCACCTTTCTTGGACTAAAGGGTATTCCCAAGGCGGCCGAAGAGGTTGCGGTTTTCAGGGATTGCGCCCTGGCAGAGTTGACTGGCGCAAGGCTTCATATTGCCCATGTCAGCACCAAGGGGTCGGTTGAGATAATCAGAAGGGCAAAGGAAAAGGGAGTAAGGGTTACCTGTGAGACAGCCCCGCACTATTTCAGCCTTACAGAAGAGGCGGTAAAGGGCTACAATACCTATGCAAAGATGAACCCGCCCCTAAGGACCGAAGAGGATAGATGTGCCATCATTGAAGGCCTGAGGGATGGGACCATAGACTGTATTGCAACGGATCATGCCCCCCATGAAGACCTTGTAAAGGAGTGTGAATTTGCCCAGGCTGCAAATGGCATAATAGGCCTTGAGACAGCCCTTCCACTGGCCC
>JALXCD010000127.1:0-3446 GCA_026991135.1 Deltaproteobacteria bacterium
TGAAAGAAATTCCTTTATAGTCTTTGATCTTGATGCAACCAAAATTAGAAAGGAGATTTCAAAAAGAGAGCGTATTAAGGATATAAAGGTACTTGTAAGGTCAATAAGACGAAAATACCCAGGAGCAGCCTTAGAAAAAATTTTTCTTTCTAACTACCTAAGATTTACAAGGCCATTTTTAGATGGGTTAGAGGATATTGAAAGTATTATTTGACTGGGACGCTGTAATAAGAAACCCTTATTCAGGTTTTTATACCTTTGGAACATCTCTTGTAAAGGCCCTTTCAGGCTATGATGGAAAGGGACTGTCTCTTACTCTTCTTTGTCAAAAACGTAATATTAAAAGGTCAAGGACAATTTTAAATGAACTTGATTTAAAAAATATTCAGTTGAAAAGTCTAAATATCAAGTTCAGATGGCTAGAATCCTTATGGAGCATTTCTCCATATCCCTCCCTTGATTTACTTTGTGGAAAATTTGATATCTTTCATTCCTTTCATCATTTCATGCCGCAGACCTTTTCTGGGAAAAAAATTTTGACAGTTCATGATCTAAGAAGATACAGGCTTCCAAAACTTTATCCAAAAAGCCGCTTAAAACCCTTTGAAATGGCAGTAAAAAGGGCAGATCACTTTATATGTATTTCAGAGGCCACCAAAAGAGATCTCACAGAACTTTTTGGTATCCCTTCCGAAAAGATAGATGTGGTCTATCTTTCTTGCAAAACTCCCAAGGAGGCCATGACTTCAAAAGAAAAGATAAGGGAAAAGCTAATAAAAGAATATGGCCTAAACTGCAAGGAATTTTTCCTAGCCATTTCCTCAAAGGATAAACGAAAAAATATTGAACATACAGTAAAGGCCTTTTTAAATCTAAAAAAAAGGAATGAGGATATAGGCCTTGTAATTGTTGGCATCTTACCCAAGGACCTTTCATATCTTTCAGAAATCGACGGCGTTTATGCCCTTGGCCCTGTAAAGAGTATTTATCCCTGGCTTAGGTCCGCCATAGCCTTAATATTTGTAAGTCTATACGAAGGATTTGGTCTTCCAATCCTTGAAGCCTTTAGTGTGGAAACACCTGTAATTACATCAAACTCGTCATCGATGGGAGAGATAGCCTCCTATGCCGGGATATTAATTGACCCCAACAGTAAAAAAGAACTAATAGAAGCAATGGAATGCATTTTAAAAGAAAAAGCAAAAAGGCTTGAGATGGCAGCCCTTGGACAAAAAAGACTTAATGATTTTAGCTGGGAAAAAACTGCCCGAAAGACCTTGGAAATCTATAAAAAGGTGGCAAAAAGTTAACCTTTTCTTTCCTTTTCCTTTCTCCTCATCCTTAGCTGTACCACCTGCCTTGCAAAAATATGTTCTATGAGCTTTTCCTGATCGTCTTCTGTTATCCAGATGAATTTAATTCCGAGAAATCTTAGCCCTCCATCCAGTGGAGTTTTCCTTACAACCTTTCCAAAAGACGTAAAAAAATAATGTTCAGGCAAAAGACCTATTATTAGTTTTAAGATGTCTCCCTCATTAATATCCCTTTTAGTTGTAAGACCAATTCCTTTGGCGCTTAGATCTACTTTATAAAGTTTTTGTGGAAGCTCTCCTTTTTCAAAAGACTCTTCAGTCCCAATTAGCCCTAGAATAAGATTGAGTTTTTGATCTAAAGCTTCAAGGATATTTGCGAGATCTTTGTCCCTTTCCCTTAAGTTTTTCAAACTAGTTTTAATATCCTTTTGGATACTCGGATGACATGAATCAACCCATGGGTCTTCGGTTCCATCCAGGTATTGTTTTACCCTCCTTTGATATTCATCTTCAGATATCTTGCTAAAGGCCAAGAGTATCCTATCTTTTATCCTTATTGATTCTCTTTTTTCACTGTCTTCATTCATGTTCATAATTTTACTCGACTAAAAGAGGTTCTTGTACTAATCCAGATTTTTCATCCATTGGTTTTACAACCTCAAAATCATCAGGGTTTTTCGGTTGCAAAAAGACTATTTCAACCCTCCTATTTTTTGCCATATGTTCCGGGGTATCATTAAGAGCCAAAGGCCTGCTTGAACCATAGCCTACAGCGGCCATTCGTCTTGGATCAATGGAATGAAGTCTCAAAAGATATGCAACCACTGTGGCAGCCCTGGCCGCGGATAAGTGCCAGTTAGATTTAAATTTTCCCTTTTTGGGTGGGATATCGTCTGTATGGCCTGTAACCATGACCTGTCCAGGAACAGTTTCAATTATATTCCTGATCTTATCAAGTATCGGCCTTGCTCTTTCATTTAGTTCATCGTTTCCTGGCTCAAAGGTGATTTGATCCTTAAGCCTTAATACTACCCGGTCATTAAGGGCTTCTACCTCTATTTCACCCTTTATGAGCTCAAGTTTTATGGCAGATTTGATTTTTTCTAGTATAACATCAATATTAAACGGTGGGTTAAAATCCCTTGATATGATGTCGATCCCCTTTGGAATCTCCAGGGTTATGTCTTCCCTTTGAACACCAAAGGCCTTTTCAAGGGAGCCTGATACCTCCTTGTACATGGCAGGGTCCATTGTTGAAAAAGAAAGAAGAAGAACGAAAAAGCAGAGAAGAAGGGACATGAGATCCCCAAATGTGACCATCCACATGGGTGCCCCTTTGGGGCATTCACACTTTTTCCCCACCTCAATTAACCTCCTTATTCACTGCTTCCACGGGCCTTTGGTGGTAAAAAGGTCTTTAACAGTTCTTCAAGGACCCTTGGGTTTAGGCCCTTTTGAAGACCAAGGACCCCTTCAAGTACGAGTCTTTTATTTAGCTCTTCTTCCTGGCTTCTTCGCTTAAGTTTGTCTGCAATGGGTAATGCAATAAGGTTTGCCATGATTGCGCCATAAAGGGTGGTCAAAAGGGCAACTGCCATTGAAGGCCCAATGCTTGAAGGATCTGACATATTTCCTAACATGTTTACAAGACCAACAAGTGTTCCAATCATTCCAAAGGCCGGGGCTGCATCTCCAATTGCATCAAATATGCTTTTGCCCAAGCCATGTCTTTCAACTGTCAGATCAATCTCTTTTTCCATGACATCTTGGATGAAATCTGCTTCATGGCCATCGACACAATACATTATTGCCTTTTTGAGAAATGGATCCTCTACTGGCTGTTTTTCAAGTTTAAGCAGGCCTTCCTTTCTGGCAATGTTAGAAAGCTTTACTAATTCCTTGATTATATCTTCAGGTGGCTTTGTCTTTGCAAAAAAGGCATTCATTGCAACACTAAAGCTATTTAACACATCGCCCAGGGTAAATCTGATCAGTGTTGCGCAAATGGCACCACCTACAACAATCAAAATGGATGGGACGTCAATGAAGGCAGTGATACTGCCACCAAGAAAGATAGCGGTGACAATGAGAATTACGCCAAATATCAGACCTACAATAGTTCCTATATCCACG
>JALXCD010000127.1:3456-4274 GCA_026991135.1 Deltaproteobacteria bacterium
CGCTTTTGTCCTCAGTCAGGATTTACTAACTTTTCTATTTATCAATCGGAATTATCTGAAATTTTCTAAACCTGAAAATAATTTTTCCAGTTTTTTACGGGAGGTAACGCCCTTTTTGTAAAGCTCAGGGGAAAATATCATGACCATATATTCAAATAGGGGAAGCGCTATAATTTTCTTATCATCATAATGTTCTTTAATTTGCTTATATTTTAGAAAAAATACCCTGAAATCCCTTTCCTTTTCAATATCTTTCAAGGGATTGTAAATTGCCCTTTCAATACGAATTTTTAATGCCCTGAGATATCTTGGAAGCTCATAAATAAGTTCCTTTGAATAACCAAGGGGAAAATTGTAATTAAAAAGTTCATATTTAATATCCTCAATAGAATTTTTGACTTCTTGTCCCTTAATCTCCTTTTTTAGTTGCAAAAAGGCCTTTTCTTCAAAGAAAAGATAGTCAAAATATGCATTGATGGCAGAAAAAATCGGTTTTAGTTCAGGACTGGTTTGCCTAAATATTTCTCTTTTTAGATGGGCCAGTTCCCTATAAAATTTTTCCTTTTCAGGAAAATCATCCCATTTTGGGAAAAGTTCTTCTTTGATATAAATAACAATATTTTCTTTTAACTGGTTGATTCTTTCATTTATGTATTTTTTTGTTATATGACTAGAAACAAATTGACTACCAACTCTATTAAGTTCCTGGTAAATGGTCTTTTTGATGTCTTTTAGCTCTCTTTTTAGGCCCTTTTCAAAAAGTGCATAGATGGCTGAAAGACTTTCTTTTTTTTGCACTTTTTTGCTAAGATATGGCC
>JALXCD010000128.1 GCA_026991135.1 Deltaproteobacteria bacterium
TATTAGTTCAATTTCAGCTTTAATTTCATCAATAGTAGGATTCCCCAATATCTTTTCTCTTTCTTTTGTATAATCACCGGAACCTAAATCAAATTGTTGAATAAATTTTAACATACCTACTATCCCTAAATGTTCACATAATATTTCGTACCCTTTATTTTGGATTTCTATCATCGACATATCATATTTAGGCTTCATTTTAATATCTCCACTATCCAATTTAATGGATTTTCTGCCTTCAAATTGAACTTATTCATGTTATTTTTAATTCTTTTTAATAGTTTATCGTCAGTGGTAAGAAACACTGAGGCTTCACCATATTCTGCACTTGCTAAATGAAGAGCATCGTATGACCTAATACCAAGATATTGAATTTCATGTGCACGTTTCAAAATCTCTTCATTAAGATCTATATAAAATTTTGCTTTAGATAATATCTTCCTAATACTATTTTTTCGTTTAAAATTAGAAATCTTTTCAACCTCATATAAAATGATATCGCTGTCCAGCAAGGCAAATTGCCCTAATTCAGCAAATTTTAAAATGGTAAAAATTGCTTCGGTTTCCAATCTAATTCTATCTTGTCTTTGATCATCAAAGGGACGATTTAAGCAGCAAACATCCAAGTAAATTCTCATATTGTCTCAACACATTAGCTCTTAAATCAAAAATACCCCTGGATCAATACTGGGAAATATTGGGTTTGTCTTTTCAAGATTTTCGAGCCTGCAGATGTTAGAGCCACTGTTTCTCTCCTTATCCCAATAGATGGACGCAAGAATCCAGAAACGCTCAAGGTCCTCAAAGTAATATTCCTTCATTCGATCCACAAAGTGCCCATTTGAAATCACAAAGGGAATATCACTGTTCATTGCCTGAAGGACCTCTCTTGCTGCCTGCTTTACAATCCTTTTGGCAATTTCATCATTAAAGGCCCTTTCCTTCCAGTCCCTTATCATTGCCGTAAGTTCCCGAATGGCCTCGTGGGTGTGCCTGTGCATCCATGAAACAGAGCCGTACATCCACTTGTCAAAGGTCCCCTTGTCCCCCCAGGAAGACGGGTTTAAAAATACCTCCTGGTTTCTTGGATATCTGAAAAGATAGCTGCTTGGGGTTATGAGTTCTGTCTCGTTCTGGTTGTAGTAGAGCTTTTTAAGCAAAAAATACAAAAAGTCTGTTCCTTCAAACCAGTGATGACCAAAAAGCTCTGCATCATACATGGCTACCACCAGGGGCTTTTTCCAGAACCAGTCCTTTATGTATCTAAAGCGAAAATTTCTTGATTCCATAAAGTGCTGAGCATGGCGCGCTGCCTTCTCTAAGGCCCATTCCCTTACGTACGGCTCCTTATAATCATTGGTCCTTGTGGTTATCCTGTTATACCTTAACGGGCCGCCCTTAAAGTGAAAGTCAAGGTAGTCTGGGTCCCCTGGGTAGCCTTCCTCACCGCTCCAGACCTGCTTCCCTGTCTCAGGGTCCCTTGCAAAGGCAGCCACATCACTCCCCTTAAGAAATACAGGTGCATGGGTTCCAAAGGCCACGGGGCAGTCGGCAAGAGTAACTGCATGGGTCTCGGTAAAGAAGTATCTTAGGCCTGCATCCTGAATATATTTTTCAAGGCCAGGCACATAGGCGCATTCTGGAAGCCAGATTCCCCTTGGGCTTACCCCAAAGGTATCTTCATAATCAAGGACAGCCGTTTCTATCTGGGCCTTTACCGACTGGGGATATGCGGTATGAAAGGGCAAGAAACCGTGGGTTGCCCCGCAGGTTGAAATCTCAATAAGCCCCATTTCCTGAAACCCTTTAAAGGCCCTTGTAAGATCCGCATCATATCTTAGGAAACAATCCCTTATTTCAAGAAATCTATTTAGATGCATCCAGGCAGTATTGTGGTATTGAAGGGCCTGGCGCCTTGTCCTATCCACCTCTGCCCTTGCTAGGCGAATATGTGCATCTATGTATTTAAGGAACTCTTCTTGAAGAAAGGGGCATCTCATCATGTTGCTGAGGGTTGGGGAGATGTCCATTGAAATCCTGAAATCCACACCCTCTTTAACAAGGCTTTCAAAGACAAGGATTAGGGGGACATAGGTATCCTTTACCGCCTCGTGAAACCATTCTGGTGGATATCCCATTGGCTGCCAAAAACCGCTTTCTCCATAGGAAACCTGTTTTCTTATGTATGGCAGATGGGCATGAAGATGAAGGATCAAAAGCCCAATGGAGTTTTCAGCAGTGCCCATTTGGGACTCCAGCTTACGATTGGTTGGATGGCCGGCACTTAAGTTTACCTCTCGAAACTGGATTGGATTGTTTCCTGGAAAGACCCTTGCTGTCTGGATGGAGTTTGACACATCGGTCAAGGGCAATACCTGATCCTTTGAAACAGCTATCAACTGGACCCTAAATACCCTGTCCGGCTCAAGATTGAGATACCAGTGGTCGGCAATGCCTAGATGGACCTCAACGTCCTTGTCCATCTGGTGATAAAGGTTCCCTGCCCATTCGTGGTAAACCTTAATAAAGGTCTTTACCTCCTCACCTGTTTTATCCTTAAGCCTTGAAAGCTTTTTTGAAAGGGTTTCCTGGTCAAGGTGCCAGTAACAGTATCCCCTTCTTTCATCAATGGGGATAAGGACTATGTGGTCGGGCTTTTTGGGAACAGGACAAAAGGTTGAAGATAAGAAAAGCTCCTTTAGCTCATCTGAGCCCTTTTTTTGAAGGTATATCCTTGCCTCATAGGCATAACCGTCCTTTAGACCGGTAAACAGCCAGTGGTTTGTGCCTGGAAGAATAACTCCCCCTTGGCCATCTACTTCCTTAAGGCCATCTTCTCCGTATCTATAAAGCCTGATAAATAGCTCAATATCCTGGAGGCTTAGGCCCTTTTTTGCCAGAAAATCCCTTTCAACCCTTTCCCAGTCAGAATGAACCACCTTCCACCAGGCCCTTAGCTGAACCGTGTCTTCTTCCCATATCTCCCTTTTTAGCTCAAAAAAGGTGGTGTCAGACGGACAATCTATATGGCAGGAAAAAAGCTCCCTTACAATGTCAGGCTCCTTGAAATCTATTGAAAATATTATCTTAAGGACCTCGCGCTCTTCCTCGTCTTCCTTCTTTTTTAGGACAGTAAGGTTTATCTTTTTGGGCCTTCCCATTATAACTGCATAGTCGCCAGTCCCCACAAAGATCCATTCCTCCTGGGGAAAGTTTCCAGGGGAAAACGGCTCTCTAAGGCAATGGACATAAAGCTCCACATCCCTTTCCCAGTCAATGGAAAAGGCCCTTTCAACCTCGTTTTTTACCCTCTCCCAGTCTATGTCTGCCCATGTAAGATGGTGCCTTAGCTCGTTTTCTGATACCAGGCTGACCTTTGGGGTATAATGAAAGTCGGTTGCAACAAAAAGCTTTGGATGCTCCTTAACCACAAGCCTCAACTCAAGGTCTCCGCCTCTATCCAGATAGAATTCTGTTGAATTTACCTCAGTGCACCTTTTTTCAAAAAAGGGAATGTCGTCTCCAGGAGAAAGGACCTGGATCCAAAGGTCCTCCATGGCCGTATTGACCTTTTTTGAGACATCTTCATCCCATGAGCAATAAACTAGGTTTCCTATAAGTTCTATGTGGACATGGTCAAAGGTGTATCTTCTGCACTGGTGGGAAGAAGATAGGGGTAAAATCTTAGACATGGAGACTCCCTCTTTTTGAAAAGATATTTAAAAAACTAATATGCAAGGCAAAGGGCATAAGGTCAATATATTTTAATCCTTGAACAGGAATTTAATGGGTTATCTGGAAAGATCGTGGATCATCTCAATGGCAAGACGGACCTTTTCAGGAGGGATTTGGGGTAAGACACCATGGCCCAGATTAAATACGTGGGCCTTTGCGCCATAGCCTTGATAAATAATCTCAAGTATCCTGTCCCTTAAACGCTCTTCATCAAGGAAAAGGAGACAAGGGTCAAGATTGCCCTGAATAATTACGTCTGGCCCCAGAACCTTAAGGGCGGTCTCAATATCTGTCCTCCAGTCAAGTCCTATTACATCTGCGCCAGATTGCCTTATTAGATCAAGAAGGTGGCCTCCGTTAAATACAAAATAGATAAGGGGAACCCCTCTTCCCTTTAGTGAATTAAAAACCCTCCTTGCATAGGTAAGGGCAGCGTCCTTAAAGTCATGCCTTGTAAGTATGCCTGCCCAGGTGTCAAAGAGCTGAATGGCCTGAACCCCTGCATCGATCTGGGCAGAAAGATATGAAATAGTAACCTCTGTTATGAGATCCAAAACCTTTCTAAAAAGCCCAGGGGCAGAAAAGAGCATCTCCTTTATATTTACAAAGCTTTTGGTGGTTCCGCCTTCAATGAGATATGTTGCAAGGGTGAAGGGTGCGCCTGCAAAGCCAATCAATGGAACCTTGTCAGAAAGCTCCCTTCTAAGTATTCGTATGGTCTCCAGGACAAAGGGCACATCCCTTTCTGGCTCTATCTTTTTTAGGGCCTTAAGCTCCCTTTCAGACCTTACAGAGGGCTCAATGATGGGGCCTTTTCCCTCTTTAAAGGAAAGATTTATCCCCATGGGCTCAAGGGGGATGAGGATATCGGAAAAAAGGATTGCTGCATCCACTCCCAAAAGTTCAACAGGCTGAAGGGTTACCTCTGCTGCAAGTTCAGGGGTCTTACACATGGTCAAAAAGTCTGCCTTCCCCCTTATTTCCTGGTATTCAGGAAGATATCTTCCTGCCTGCCTCATGAACCAGACAGGGATTGGAGAGGTCTTTTCTCCCCTGCAAGCCCTTAAGAAAATGTCATTGAAGGCCATCTGTTTCTCCTGTTTCTAAAGGTTCTTTTCCTCTTTCATCTTCCTTGGCACATAGTTACAAAAGGGTTCTTCTTCCAGATAGTCCCCTTTAACTGCATAGGCCCTGGCCCTGCAGCCTCCGCAGACCCTAACATATTCGCATACCCCACAGCTTCCCTTATAGGAGGAAAAATCCCTTAGCTCCTTAAAAAGCGAAGATGTTTCCCAGATTTCCTTTAGGGACTTCTCCTTAAGATTTCCTGCAGAAAGAGGAAAATAGCTACAGGGAAGGACATTTTCATCAACATCTATAAGGCATATCATCTGCCCTGCCAGACAGCCCTTAGACCCCCCTGTGGAAAATTTTAGGCTTCTTATTTCCACCCTTTCGCCCTCTTCCTTGGCAAGCTGCATCCTTATGCGATAATAGTGAGGGGCACAGGTGGGACGAACAAGCATGTCCCTTTCCTTTTTCTCCATCTGATAGTGCCATTTTAAAATCTCTTCATAGTCTTCGGGGCTGATTAGCTCTTCCATGATGTCCTGCCCCCTTCCTGTTGGCACTATCATGAACATGTACCAGGCAGTAGCCCCGATTTCCTTGGCAAGGGCATAGACATTTTCTATGTCAGACTGGTTCCTTTTTGTAAAGGATGAATTTATCAAAAAGTCTATCCCATGCTCCCTAAAAAGCCTTGCTGCATTCATGGTGCCTTCAAAGGCCCCGGGCTGATTCCTGAAATTATCATGGATTTCGGCAGTTGAGCCGTCAAGGCTTAGGGATACCATCTTTATGCCCACTTCCTTTATGGTATTACAAACTTCAGGGGTTACCAGCGTCCCATTTGTTGCAAGGCACATCCTTAGGCCCTTTGATGTCCCATAGGAGGCAAGCTCTGACCAGTCCTTTCTTAAAAGAGGCTCCCCGCCAGAAAGGACAACAACAGGCTTTGCAAAGGATGAGATGTCGTCTAGTATCCTTTTTCCTTCTAAAGTTGAAAAATCGGGGTGTTCCCTAACCTCAAGCTCTGAAGAGGAACGGCAATGGACGCAGTGAAGATTGCAGCGCCTTGTAATCTCCCAGGCAAGCCATTTAAGCTTAAAATCCATACTGTTTATAGCTCCTTAATCCTTCTAAGCCTTACTGCATTTGATACCACTGTGACTGAACTCATGGCCATGGCCAAGGATGCAAAGATTGGAGAAAGCCTTATGCCACAACAAGGATATAACACACCTGCTGCAATTGGAATAGCCAAAATATTGTAGCCAAAGGCCCAAAAGAGATTCTGCTTGATAACTCGAAGGGTCCTTCTAAGAAGCCTAAGTGCCATGACCACTCCCATGAGATCATGCCTCATAAGGCCAACCTGGGCGGCATCCATGGCAACATCTGTCCCGGAAGATACTGCCATCCCAAGGTCTGCCTGGACAAGTGCTGGGGCATCATTGACACCATCTCCCACCATTGCCACCCTTTTTCCCTGGGACTGGAATGCCCGGATATGCTCTGCCTTTTGGACAGGGGAAAGGGATGCGGAAAAACCATCAAGTCCTATGAGGCCAGCCACTGCCTGTGCAGTCTTTTCATTGTCCCCAGTGAGCATAAAGGTTGAAATTCCCATATCCCTTAAGGAGATTATGGCCTCCTTTGCATCCTCCTTTAAGGTGTCAAAAAGACCTATTGCCCCCAAAACCTTCCCCTCCTGGGCAATAAAGATTATGGTCTTTCCCTTATCCATCAGCCTTTCGACCTGATCCATAATACCTTCAAGGGAAATTCCAGAAATTTCCATAAGCTCCCTTTTGCCAATGAGGGTATCTTTAGAATCGATTTTTGCCTCTAGCCCCAAGCCTGGCCTTGATTTAAATGCCCTTACATCATAAAGATCAAGCTTTCTTTCCTTGCACTTTCTAACAATTGCCCTTGCCAGTGGATGCTCAGAAAAGGCCTCGGCAGAGCCTGCAATCCTTAAAAGACTGTCTTCATCAAGGCCAGGGGCCGTAATGATATCTGTTACCCTTGGCTCTCCCTTGGTAAGGGTTCCGGTTTTATCGAAAACAACTGTATCAACCCCAGCGCCGACCTCTATTGCCTGGGCATTTTTTATGAGAATTCCCTCTTGAGCCCCCCTTCCGGTACCTGCCATTACTGCTGCAGGGGTGGCAAGGCCCATTGCGCAGGGGCAGGCAATGACCAAAACCGATACAAAGGCAATAAGGGCATTTGTAAGCCTTGGAGAAGGCCCTAGATATAACCAAATTGCCAGGGTCAAAAGGGCCACAGAAATAACTATTGGCACAAAGATGGATGCAACCTTGTCTGCAAGCCTTTGGATCTTTGCCTTTGAGCCCTGGGCCTCCTGGACAACCCTTACTATTTGGGAAAGGACCGTATCGCGGCCAACCCTCTTTGCCCTTAAAGTCACAGTGCCCCAAAGGTTAAGGGTACCGCCTGTCACCTCATCTCCCTTTGACTTGTCAGAAGGGATGGACTCTCCAGTAATTACGGATTCGTCAAAGGAGCTTTCACCATCAATGATCACCCCGTCAACAGGGACCCTTTCAGAAGGTCTTACCACAAGGATATCCCCTGCCCTTACCTTTTTGACAGGGATATCCATTTCCCTGCCATCCTTTAAAAGGTGTGCCATTTTCGGGGTAAGCTCTAAAAGCCTTGTTATGGAACCTGCCGCCTCCTTTCTTGCCTTTGTCTCCAGAAACTTTCCCAAAAGGACAAAGACAATAATCATGGCGGCTGAATCATAATAAAGATGCCGGGGGATACCGTGAGATAAAAGATAATCTGGGAAAAATGTTACAAATACAGAATAAAGATAGGCTGAAAGGGTGCCAAGGGCCACTAGGGTATTCATGTCAGGGCTTTTCTGCCTAAGGGCCTTGATGGCCCCCTTTAAAAAGGGATATCCCACGTAGAACTGGACAAAGGAGGTAATTATAAATAGAAGATATGCCCTAATTTGCCAGGAAATGGACCTTACAAAGGGGAAAAGACCTGGCATGGAAAGGATAAAGCAAAGAGCCCCAAAAAATGCTCCAACAAGAAGCCTTCTTTTAAGCCCCCTTAATTCCCTTGTATCATCCTCTTGTGATAAAGGCCCTTCTTCTTGAACACCTAAAAACCTGTAATCAAGGCCTTCAATTACGGATTTTATCCTTTCAACATCAAGGAAGTCTCCAACCACCCTTGCGCTTTGGGTGGCAAAGTTTACTGTTGCATCCCTTACCCCTTCTGTCTTCAAAAGGGCCTTTTGTATCCTTTGGGCACAGACCGCACAACTCATGCCCCCAATCCTTATATTTAGGACCCTCTCCGTCCCCTCTTCAGGAATTTTCCCCTTGTAACCTGCATCTTCTATCTTTTTAAGGACCTTATTCAAAAAATCGCCATCTCCTTCATAGGTTATATTGGCAAGGCCACTTGCAAGGTTTACGGAGACAGACTTGACACCTTTAAGGGAGGAGATGGCCCTTTCAACCCTTAAGACACATGCAGCACAGCTTATGCCTTCTATTTTTAGGGTAAGCTTCTTGGGCATGTATCCTTATTTTCCTTCCAGCGAACGCTCATAGAGCTCCAGATATCTATCCACAACCCTATCCCAGGTATATCGCTCAAGGATTATCCTTATGGCCTCCCTTTGCATGTGTTTTATGGTGGATGGGGACTCAAAAAATAGGGAAACGGCCCTCATCATTGATGCCTCAAGCTCCTTTGGGTCTTCTCCCTTAAATACAAGCCCGTTTTTGCCGTCTTCCACCTTATAAAGACCGCCTGTCTGTCTCACAATTGGAATGTTTCCCATGATCTGGGCAATGAAATCCGTAAGGCCGCAGGGCTCGTATCTTGAAGGGATGATGAAAAAGTCTCCCCCTGCAAACATCCTGTTGGCAAGCTCCCTGTTATAACCAAAAAGGATACACATGCGGCCCTTGTTTTGAGGAAGTTCACACACCCACTTCAGATGGTTTTCTATGTCTTCCTTTCCATTGCCAAGGATTGCAATATTAAAGGATGCCTCCTGGCCAAGGTTTCCCTCAAGGGCCCTTGCCAGGATGTCCATGCCTTTTTGTTCTGTAAGCCTGCTTACAACAGTAAAAAGTGGAAAGTCAGGTCTATATTCCAGGGAGCCAGAAACCTTGACATCCTTAAAGGGACCTGCCATGAACTCTATGGCAGCCTCTCCAGAAGAAAGGAGCCTTAAAAGGGCCTTCTTGCAATTGATCTTTTCCCTAAAATCCCCCTTTAAAGGTGAAAAGGAACAGGTAAGACCGATCTTTTCACCATGTTCAGGGTTGTATTCATCCACATCAATCCCGTTGGTGATTCCAAATAGCCTTATGCCCCTGTCCTTTAAGGCGTGACCAAGCCAACCCGTAAGGGCATCGAGCTCTGTTTCCTGAAGCTCCCTGGCATAGTGTTCACTTACGGTATTCACAAGGCCGTAGCTTGCACCGGCAAGAAGCGGGTCAAAGGCACCGTTTAAAAGTGCATGATAAATAACCCTCCAGGGAAGGTTGGTATTTGCCTTTGCAAAGGGAAGGTCTGCCACCTCCTGGTGATAGCCAACCCCTGCATTGTGGATTGTAAGAAGGGTGGCTGTTTTTAGGAAAAACTGCCTGAACCCATCCATCTCCCTGATAAAGGCAGGAACAATCCCTGTATGGCCGTCGTGACAGTGGATTATGTCAGGTTTTATGCCAAGGGCCAGAAAGAGCCCAAGGGCCGCCTTTTGATGAAGGCAGTTCATGGCAAAGTAATCAATGTGGCCAACCCCTCTTTTTTTGCTGGGATCTAGCTCCTCGTCCTTTGAGGTATAGGTATAGATGCCTGTCTTTTCAGAAAATCTCTCTGATTCGATCAAAAATACCCTTAGGCCCTCTATGTCTTTTTGCCAAAAGCCTACCTCCTCGAGCCTTTCCTCATGGGCATAGTTCATATCCACCTTGAAGGCAATATCATTGACCCTTGAAAAACCAAGACCTTCAGGGTCAAGGAATCCATACCTGGGTAAAACAAGATATGTCTCAATCCCCTTTTTACAAAGGGCATGGCAAAGACCTTTTACCACGTCCTTTACTCCGCCTGCCCCTGCTAATCCACCATATTCCCTTGAAAGGCAAAGGACCCTTTTTATTTTTCCCATGATAAATTATCTTTCCATAAACCAATGTCTTTTAAGGCATTAGAATTAACATGGAGAGGGGTTAACAACAAGAATTTAAGTTAATGGAAAGGATCCCTGTTTTTTTAAAAAGGCCAAAGGGCCTTGATGAAAAATCCGTCTCAAGGTGTGTAAAATCACTCCTTTCCCTGGAATTAAACCATAAAAAGATAGAGATTTCAGGAAAAAATGTCCTTCTTAAACCCAATCTTTTAAAGCCAAGGGACGGGCTTGCTGTCACATCGGGTGAAGTGATCCTTTATTCAGCTGAATATCTTTTAAACCAAGGTGCCAGGGTAACTGTAGGGGATTCTCCTGCCTTTGGAAATGCCCAAAAGGTATTGCGTTCAATGGGGATATTTGAAAGGCTTTTAGAGATGGGGGCAAAAATCAAGAATCTTTCAGATCCCCAAAAGATAAGGCTTCCTTGCGGAATATTTGTGGGCGTCTCTAATGATGCCCTTAACAAGGACCTCATAGTCAATATTCCAAGGCTTAAGGTCCATTGCCAAATGGGCATAACCTGCGGAGTAAAAAACCTTTATGGAACAGTAGTTGGGCACAGAAAGGCCCTTTATCACACCCTTTATGGAAAGGATAGACTTTTATTTTCCAGGATTATCATAGAGATAGCAAGGCTCTTTCCAAGGGTCATTACACTTGTTGATGCATCCGTTTCCATGCATAAGGACGGGCCAACAGGTGGAAGCCCCATTGAAACCGCCTTTTTTGCCCTTTCAAATTCCCCCTTTGCAGTGGATACGGCCTGCTATTTGATATTGGGCGTAAATGAAGACCAGGTTCCCATCTGGAAGGTATCAAGAAAAATGAATATAAAGGGCTCAAGAAAGGAGGATATACTTTTTCCGCTCCTTGCTCCAAGGGACATTATATTAAAGGAGTCCTTTAGACTGACAGATGGCCTTGAGCCCATCACCTTTAACCCCTTTAGGCTTATCAAGGGAAGGGTCAAATCCCTTTTAAAAAGGATTTAAGGCCCCTTTCACAAGGCCCTTTTGATGTCTTCCTTTATAAGGTTTATGACCTCAAAAGGGTCCTTTGCCTCTCTTATTGGACGGCCTATTACAAGGTAGTCGGCACCGCCCTTTATGGCCTCAAAGGGCGTTGTAATCCTTTTTTGATCATCAAGGGGTTTTTTCCCCGTATCCGGCCTTATTCCAGGGGTTACAATAAAAAAGTCCTCTCCAAGCTCCCTTCTTAAAAGACGGGCCTCCCTTGCAGATGCAACAACTCCATCTGAACCAAGATCTATTGCCTCTTTTGCCCTTTCAAGGACCATCTCTTCCACCGAACGGTTAAAGCCCATCTTTCTCATGGCTGCATTGTCAAAGGATGTAAGGACCGTTACTGCAAGAAGTTTTACTTTTCCCTTGGTCTCATTTGCAGCCTTTATTATTGGCGAGTTTCCATGAACGGTTGTAAAAAAGACGTCCTTTTCGCTTACCTTTTTGACAGCCCTTTTGACCGTTTCCGGAATATCAAAAAACTTAAGATCAAGCATCACCTTGAAATCCCTTGAAAGAATCTCATCCACAATGGGCCAGCAGCCTGTCAAAAAAAGCTCAAGGCCCACCTTGAAAAACCTTATGTGACCGCCAAGGGCATCAACCCATCTGATGGCCTCATCAACTTTTGGAACATCAAGGGCAAAAATGATCCTTTCATCTATTGGAATATCCTTTTTCATGGTTCCATTAACCTTTGGTAAAATGATTTCTGCAATCTTTAGCTTATCTTTAACAGATGCTTAAAAAAATTTTTAGCAATACCAGTGAGGCTATTTGAGTTTTTATTACCTAATTATACTGGTAATATGCTGTTAAATACCAGCATTAAGGCCATGCTTAATATGCAAGAGGTTATGGCGATTTTTTCGTATTTGTCAAGGGCCTTAAAACTGCACCAAAAATGGCTTAAAAAGTGTACCATTTTCTTTAACGGCTATGGCTTCTTTAAATTCTAAAAGAAAAGGGTTAGAAAAGAGAATAAGGAGATTGAAATCTGCCTAAAAAGCTAGGCTCGATACCATGAATTTGAATAGCTTATTAAAAATTCTCAAGGAACATAGAGAGGAAATTCAAAAAAATTTTAGGGTTAAGTCCCTTAGAGTCTTTGGGTCAACAGTTAGAGGAGAGAACAAGCCTGAAAGCGATATAGATATATTAGTTGAATTTAATGGTCCAGCAACCTTTGATAATTACATGGACTTAAAAATATTTCTGGAGGATATTTTAGGTAAACAAATTGACCTTGTGACAGAAAAAGCCCTTAAGCCTCGTTTGCGTCTCTACATAGAAAAGGAAGCTATATATGTCTCGTGATCCATGTCTTTTTTTAGAGGATATAAAGGACAGTTGTGAAAAAATATTACGATATAGCAAGGGGCTAACCTTTAAACAGTTTTATTCAGATGAAAAGACAGTAGATGCGGTTATTCGTAACATAATTATTATAGGAGAAGCGATTAAAAAACTTCCTGATGACCTAAAATTTCGCCATAACGCCATAGAATGGCGTAAGATAGCTGGAATGAGGGACATAGTTGTTCATGCATATTTTGGAATAGATGAAGATATCTTATGGGACGTGGTTCAGAATAAAATACCAGAGCTTTTAAATGGTATAAAACCCATTTTAGAATCAGAATGTTAATCTGAAACAGATAGTGCAGACTTTAAGGGAAAGGTTGCAACAAAATCACTAACGGTAAAATGACAGCAAAAAAACAGTAAGTGTGCCTCCATTTTTCAGTGGCCCTTTAACCTGGGAAATACTGCCCCCTTTCTCATAAGCTCTTCAAGGCTTCCGCTAAGTTTTTCAATTACCCTTTCAACTGTTATTGATATGGAAAGCCCCTTAAAGCCCTCCCTTTTTAGAATTCCCGATATGGTCAGTATCTCACTTTCGTATATTACCCTTGCCCACCTTGACTGCACGTGGGGAAGGATTACCAGGTCAAAAAGGCCTGTTTCATCCTCAAGGGTGGCAAAGATCACCCTTTTGCCAGACCTTGTTGGCGGCGTGTGAAAGAATATCAAAAGGCCTGTTATGAGCACACGGCTTTTTGAGGGGATACGCCTTAGATCCCTTGCCCTTTTTATGTGAAAGGCATCGAGCATCTTTCTTATCCCGCTTATTGGGTGATGCCTGCAATAGACATCCATGGAGATGCGCTCCCTGCTTATCTCTTTAAGCAATCTTCTTTTCTTCATTTTCAAAGGAAAGGGCGCCTGCCATAAAAAGGGATCTAATGGCCTCATCAGGAAGATCTATCCTTGAAAGAAAATCATCCACACACAAAAACTCCCCTTGCCTTTTTCTTTCTTCAATGATCTTTTCTGCCCTTTTTCTTCCTATGTTTTTTACAACCGTAAGGGGGCACCTTATGCCCTCCCCTTCCCTGGTGTATTCAAGGCCGCTTCTGTTTACACAAGGAGGATAGATGGGGATTCCACTTCTTTTTGCCTCGCCAAGTATCACAATAGGGAGGATATGAGCCAACGTACCCTGCATTTAAAAGCCCAATGTAAAAGGCCAGTGGGTAGTGGGCCTTAAGCCAGGCGCTTTGCCATGTTATGTGGGCAAAGGAGACTGCATGGGCCTTCAAAAGCCATAAGCAGCGAAGGCAGATACTTTCCTAAAGACCCTTTCTGCCTCTGACCTTGTGTGCCCTATCTTTAGGGTACCTCTAAAAATAGCCCAGAAAAAGGAAGCCGTTTCGGTAGTATTGATGTATAATAACTCACTGAAATCATGGAAACAGTGAGGGTTTTGTCATG
>JALXCD010000129.1 GCA_026991135.1 Deltaproteobacteria bacterium
TTTTTTTGAAAGAAATAGATCAAGTCTATTTATATCAAAAGAAAAAGCTACAATTAGAAGATTAATTTTAGAAAATGATAGATATAGCTCGATTTTTAGTTTAGATGGTGAAATCGGAAAGAATAAAAAATCTTTTGATATTCTTTTAAGGTCTATTCCTCTTTCCCTTTTTTCTAAATTTTTAAGTAAAAAAGATATTAAGTTTTCAGGGCTTTTGAATGGAAGGATAAATTTTTTTCAAACGTATAGTGAGTATCCAAAGGGCACCGTTAATTTTTCCACAAAAAATGCACAGATTTTTTTACCCTATTCCCAGAAATTACATAAATTTCCTGCCCATTTAAGATTTAATGCAAAATTTAAAAAGGGTAAATTTTCAGGCAACGGAAATGGGAAGATAAAGGGACTTGGGGAGATTTTTTGCAATATCTATTTTAATTTCCTTCCTGAAAATCCCTTTTATATTGATCAAAAAACCCTCAGGACGGATATTCAATTTAAAGGCAATGACTTTAGTTTACTTCCAGAAATTTTACCGGAAATATCAAATCCTCGTGGAAATATTGATTTTAAGCTTAGAGTAGAAGGTCCACTTGATAAACCTAAATTTTTCACTAAAGGCTTCATCAAAGAACTTGGATTTGAGATTCCTAAACTTGGAATTTCTCCAAGTATCAATAGGCTTGAAATAAATGGAGATAATAACGAAACTAAAATTTTTTCAAAGATATATTCCGGAAAGGGTTTGATAAACCTTTATGGCCGCATATCCCTATCAAATGAACCAAGGATTAAAATTCAAATAGAAGGGAAGGATTTTAGAGCATTTGATCTTCATGAGATCGTAACTGACATCTCTCCTCAAGTTGAAATCACTCTAAACAAAAATCAGCTAAAAACAGTTGGAACGCTTCTAATTCCCTTTACAAATATCATCATAAAAAAGCTGCCAAAGGGAATAACCGCTCCTTCTTCAGATATCATTATAGTTGATTCAAAGGCTCATAAAAAAGACAACAAAAAGAGTAAGCTTGAAATTTCAACAGACTTAAAAGTAGTTCTGGGGGATAAAATTTTCTTTGATGGCTTTGGCCTTTCAGGGAAACTGGAAGGAAGTATCAGTATCCATTCAAAAACCGATGAAGTGGTTCTTGCCAATGGCACCCTTTATCTAAAAGATGGATCATATAGTGCCTTTGGGACAAAACTTGATATCACAAGGGGAAAGCTCATCTATTCTGAAACGCCAATTGATAACCCCCTAATTGATATAGAGGCCTTAAGAGAGATTGGAGAAAAGACAGTTGGTCTCAAAATAACAGGAAGGCTTAAAAGCCCTGAACTTACCCTTTTTTCAGAGCCTGAAATGCCAGATAGCGAAATACTTGCTTTTTTGATAGGCAAATCAGATTCTGACCACCAAAAGACAGATGTAATTGCAAGCGGAAGCAATATACTCCTTTCAAAGATTCGAAAGGCTATTGGCCTTAAAGAGTTAGAGCTTGAAACAACAAGGGATACAAAAAACCTTTCTCTAATTTTGGGAACTTACATAACACCAAGGCTTTATATAAAATTCATAAATGACATTGAAGATAAGATGACCAAGATAAAAATAAGATATAATCTCACCAAACATATTGAAATACAAACTGAATCAGGAGAAGATCCATCAGTAGATATCTTTTATAAGATAACAAAATGATCCCTCATTGCTCTATCCCGTTTTTCATGTGACTAAAAAGATAAGTAGCTCACTTGAAAAGTAGTTAATTTTTTGTTAGGCTCACATGAAATTGATCAAAAAAAACACCAGGGCCTTTTAAGTTTTATACCTTTTTAGCGCTTGGGCAACATATCCAGCCCTCCCAACAAATTTATTAAATAATATTTTTTCTCGGCTGATTAAGGGAACGAAGAGAAAAGGCCTTCCATGTGCCTAGTCTAAAAAGGCACTGGCAGAAAAGGAGCAAGATTATGTCTGATACTATCAAAAAGATGTTAATCGCCAACAGAGGGGTACCGGCAGTACGCATAATGCACACATGCCGAGACCGAAGGGTTCCCACAGTTGCAGTCTATAGTACACCGGACAGGCTTTCACAGCATGTCATGATGGCTGATGAGGCCATTCACATTGGGGAAGCCCCGCCAATCGAATCCTATCTCAATATGGAAAAGATGATAGAGGCAGCTCTCCGAACAAAGGCAGACACAATAAATCCTGGCTGGGGATTTCTTGCAGAAAATGCTGACTTTGCAGAAATGGTCCTTGACGCAGGGCTTAAATGGGTTGGGCCAAGCCCAAAGGTCATCCGTATGATGGGTGACAAGATCGAAGCAAAACGAATTGCTCAAAAGGCCAATGTCCCCACAATACCAGGTATTAGCGATGTAAAGGAAGTTGATGAAATAAAGGAATGGATGGACAGAGACAATGTTGACTATCCCCTTATGATAAAGGCGGCCTCTGGAGGTGGTGGAAAGGGCATGGTAAAGGTCTCTAACGATGCAGAGCTACCCATGGCCCTTGCCCAGGCAAAATCTGAGGCCAAAAAGGCCTTTGGTGATGATACCCTTCTTGTGGAAAAATATATAGAAAGGGGACGCCATATTGAGGTCCAGATTGTAGCGGACAACTTTGGAAATGTTTTTCATCTGTTTGAAAGGGAATGTACTCTTCAGAGAAGAAATCAAAAGATAATTGAAGAAGCCCCTTCTCCCTCAATAGATGAGAATATTAGGCATGAAATATGTTATACAGCAAAAAGATTAATGAGGGAGATAGGATATACAACAGCAGGAACCGTTGAATTCATCTTTGATATTAGTACCAAAAAGTTTTATTTCCTTGAGGTAAACACCAGACTTCAGGTGGAACACGGTGTTACCGAGCTCATAACTGGTCTTGACATCGTTGGGCTCATGATGGATGTAGTTGAGGGTAACCAATTGCAACTTACCCAGGAAAAAATCCACATGAATAGATGGGCATTGGAAGTTCGAGTAAATGCAGAAGACCCAAAGACCTTCAGCCCTTCCTTTGGCACCATAACAAGGCTTCAGACTCCAACTGGCCCTTGGATTAGAGTTGCTCCTGGCGTCTATGAAGGCGCAGATGTTCCACCTTACTATGACTCGCTTATAATGCTCATAATGGCAAGTGGAAGAACAAGGGAAGGGGCAATAAAGGTCATGGACAGAACCTTGAGCAGAAACCTTAGAATTGAAGGTGTAAAAACCCTTACCCCCCTTCTTCTTAGTATCATAAGACATGAGGCATTTAAACGCGGAGAGTTTTCAACCAAGTTCATTGAAAGCCATTTGGATGAACTTGTATCCATGTTCAAGGAAAAGGACAGTCAGGATGAAGTCCTTAAAATTGCAAAGTTTGTCGCAGAAATAACGGCCCTTGGCCCACAGGAGTGGATGTAAAATGAAGGCACATGAAATAACAAAAGACAACTGGATTAAGCCTGGCATGACACCAGGTGAGATCGTTAGTTTTTTAAGAGAACTTGAAGGCGTAGCCCTAACTTGTACAGGCATGAGGGATGCTGGCCAGTCTGATTTTAAAAATCGTCACAGGATATATGACCTTTCCACCTTGTGCGAATATTACGAGGATATGCTTCTTTTTAGCTCTGAGTGTCATGGAGGGGCAAGGTGGCATGTTGGCATCATGAACAGAAAGGAAAGCCCCTTTGAAGAGATTGAGATTCTCAGGGAAAAAATGCCAAGTGTCATGCTTCAGACCCTCATCCGTGAAACAAATCTTTGGGGCTATAGACCCTATCCGAAAAACGTAATTGAATATGTGGTGGAAAGGGTTGATATTGATGTCTGGCGCTGCTTTTCCTTCTTAAACGATGTACGAAACATGCGCACAGTGGCAGAAATCGTAATGAAAAGAGGAAGGCTTTTTCAGCCTGCCATTTCCTTTACCCAAGCAGAGTGGACTACAAATGAATATTATATGAGTGTTGTTGATGACATTGTAAGCCTGTGCGGAGGCGTAGATGAAATAATCCTTTGCATCAAGGACATGGCAGGTGTTGGAAGCCCTGAAAGGATTAGGAGCCTTGTTGATGCCATAAAACAGAAATATCCAGAGCTAATTATTCAGTATCATCGCCACGCAACCGACGGCCTTGCCATGCCTGCCCTTCTGGCAGCAGCCCAGGCAGGAGCAAAGATACTTGATGCAGAAGAAGACTCTCTTACAAGGTTTTATGGCCAGGCACCAATCCTTGGCCTTCAGGCATATCTGGAAGAATCCGGGATACCTGTTGTTTTAAATAGAGATGCGGCCATTGGTGCAGTCCAAAAGGTTAGAGAGTGGATTGGTCACTATGAGTGGGCAGAATCTCCCTTTAAGGGATTTGACCATCAGGTCACATATCACAGGATGCCAGGCGGTGCCTTTCCAAGCTCCTTTGAACAGGCTGAGAAAAATGGCTTTTTGCATCTCATGCCGGCGATCCTCAAGGTCATGTCCCTTTATAACAAGATAATCAAATACTTTGATGTGACCCCTGGTTCCCAGATTACCTGGGTTACCTGTAGCGGAATAGTGAATAAGTATGAAAAGGAGCAGGGAGAGTCTGGTGTAAGGCATGTAATCAAGCTCCTTACGAAATTTGTGGAAGAAAAGAACCAAGACTTTGATGCCATGGAACCCCACGAACAGGAGGAGCTTCTCCAGCTTTTCAGGCATGCACCAGGGGATTTCAGGAATCTTCTCCTTGGTGGGTATGGTAGGCTTCCGCAGGGTTGGCCTGCTGACTGGGTCTATAAGTCCACCTTTGGAGACGAGTGGGAAGAAAAGATTAAAGAAAGGGACGACTCTTCACCCCTTGATTCAGTTAAACAGGATGATCTTGAAAGGATAAAGGCCGATCTTGGAGTAACCCTTGGTAGAGAACCCACCAGTGAAGAATTTACCCTTTATCTCATGCATCCCAAGGATGCAATTAACTACATTGATTTCAGAGAAAAATATGGGGATGCCCCTCTGGTCCTTCCCACAAATGTCTGGCGTGAAGGTTTAAAAACACCTGGAGACAAGGTGGAATTTGAGCTCTACGGAAAGCCCTACAGCATTGAGCTACTTTCTGTAGGCGCTGAGCACGAAGGCCTTATCCATGTGGTTGTAAAAATAAACAACAAGACAAAGGTCTATAAGGTAGAAACTCCAAGGGCCAAGAAGGTCGAAATCCGCATGGCCAAGGGAGAAAATGAAATTGGCGCCCCAATAAATGGAAATGTCTGGAGGATAGGAAATCCGGACCGCGGGACCATAAAGGTTGGAGACATTGTCCATCAAGGTGAAGAAATAGCAAATCTTGAGGCAATGAAGATGGAAAATGCCATTGTGGCACCTTTTGATGCAGTAGTAGAAGAAATCGCCATAAAACTAAACGACCAAGTCCAGGAAGGGCAGCTTCTTTTTGTCTTAAAGAAACTAGACTAATGCCCTCCTTTTGGGATATAACTCCTCTTTTTAGGGACCATTCCTTTGCAGGAAGGTCCCTTATTTTTTTTGATTCCCTTGATTCTACAAATCTATTCCTCTTAAAACACCCTGAACTTTTGAAAGAAAAAGGGCTTGTGGTGGCCACTAAAAGACAGACTGCTGGAATAGGAAGAAAGGGAAGAAAATGGGAGGAAGGATGTGGGAGACACCTTTTTTGCTCTTTTGTGGTGCATTCAAGGCTTCCTTCCAGTTTTATTTCTTCAATCACATTGATTGGTGGCCTAAGTGTCTATGAAGCACTTTTAAGAATTGGTGCAAAGGGACTTTCAATCAAATGGCCAAATGACATCTTGATAAATGGCAAAAAGGTTTGTGGCATACTCTGCCAGAAGCCTACAATTGAAGATATTGAAGCAATTATCATTGGAATAGGCGTAAATATCTCTGGTGATTCAAGCCAGTTTTCTAAAAACTTACATAAGAAGGCTACAACCCTTGAAGAAAATGGCATAAAAATTACAAGGCATGAACTTTTAAAGACCGTTTCTAAAAAACTTGAAGAAAATCTAAGAGTTGCCCATAAAGATGGCCTTACGCCTCTCATTTCAAGATGGAAAGAGGCATCTGATTCCATTGGGAAAAGAGTACGATTTTTAAAAAATGGAGATTCTTCAGCTGGGACCATATTGGATATTGACTTCGATGGCGCCTTGATAGTAAGGACTGATGCTGACAAAATACTGAGGGTGGAATCAGGAGAGATAGAATACAGAGAATACCAGCGGGAGAAACCTTTTATCTAACCAACTTGACACACCCTTTTGCCAGCACTATTTTTTGAGCCAAAAGGCACTCTGGCTCTTTTAAACGATGGAACGGTATTTTTTACCTTATCATCTTGAGATATTATCAAGGGCAGTAGAGGTGTCAGAAGATATTGTCAGTGACAGCTTCGGACTCACAACTGACTACTGGAAGAAAAACCCATTTGAGGTAAAAACACTTTTACAGGAAAAGATAAAAAAGATTCCTGAAAATGCCTATGCCCATCTTAGCAAGTATGAGAATACGCCTTTTTTAAAGGCCTTTGGTTCAGATATCAAAAGTATCTATAAAATAGTGATATTTGACCCAAGGGTCTTAAGGGCTACCATGGGCATAAGTCATATTATCGAGCCCTTTTTGATCTATGTCATTGCCCATGAGCTTATTCATATCTTAAGATTCAGCAGATTCGAATGCTGCGTTAACCTTGATGAAAAAACAAGGGAAGAAGAAATTGTCCACAAATTGACAAATTCGACCCTTAAAAAGGTAAAGATTCCACATCTTTCTGAAGTAATAGACTATTTTGAAGGAAAGATTGAAACACTTCATCCATCAATAAACTAAAGGAGGTACAAAGATGCCAATTTATGAATATCAGTGCCAATCATGCGGAGTAATCGTAGAAAACTGGCAAAAGATTTCTGACCCTCCACTTGAAACTTGTGAAGCCTGTGGTGGAAAAATGAAAAAGCTCATTTCCCAATCCACCTTTCATCTTAAAGGTTCAGGATGGTATGTAACAGATTATGCCAGAAAAGGATCAGACTCTGGAAAAGGCGATACTACTAAAACAGATTCAAAGAAGAAAAGTGCCAGTACATCAAGTTCAAAGACTTCATCTTCCAATAATAGTTAAAATATCTTTTTCACAAAGAGGCTTTGAGCTTCTTGCAAGGTGCGGTTATCCTGACCTTGCAAGAAGCTTTTTATTTTTTGGAGGAAAATATGCTCATAGTAATGGATAAGGGTGCTACCCCTGAAGAACTCAATGCAGTAGTTGAAAGAATAGAAAAATACGGCTGGGAGGCAAAACCAATCCCTGGCGGGGAAAGGACTGCCATTGGCATTCTCAGAAATAAGACACCTATTGACCCTGCACTATTTGTTGATATGCCTGGGGTCAGGGATGTCATTCCAGTCTCAAAGCCTTATAAGCTTGTCAGCAGGGAAATGCACCCTGAAGACACCGTTATTACCCTCGAAAACCAGGGGAAGAGACTGGAGATTGGCTCTGGTAAACTGGTCATCATGGCAGGGCCTTGTGCAGTTGAATCCGAAAACCAAGCCCTTGAAATCGCACATGCTGTAAAGGACGCAGGCGCCACTATCTTTCGTGGCGGGGCATTTAAACCACGATCCTCCCCCTATTCCTTCCAAGGACTTGGGACAAAAGGGCTTGAAATATTGGCAAAGGTAAGGGAAGAAACAGGGCTTTTCATAGTCACAGAGGCAACAGATCATGAGGTTCTTGATCTCGTTGAAGAGGTAACAGATATAATCCAACTTGGGACAAGGAATATGCAAAACTATCGTCTCCTTAGACGGGCCGGCCAGGCAACAAAACCCGTTCTTTTAAAAAGGGGCATGTGGGCCACAATGGATGAATTCCTTATGGCTGCCGAATACATAATGTCAGAAGGAAATGATCAGGTAATGCTTTGTGAAAGGGGCATAAGGACCTTTACCAGGCACTCAAGAAATACCCTTGATATAAATGCCATTCCCTACATGAGGAAGGAAAGCCACCTGCCCATTGTAGTCGATCCCAGTCATGCAGCAGGGAGAAGAGACCAGGTAATACCTCTTGCAAAGGCAGCGGCTGCAGCAGGAATTGATGCTTTGATAGTTGAAGTTCACAATCACCCTGAAAAGGCACTTTCTGACGGACCTCAGTCACTTTACCCAGAACAATTTGTTAAAATGATAGATGAGCTAAAAAATATGGGTATGGAAATAGGTTAAACTGGATAAAAAAGTTAAAAAAACAGTATGGGCAACTATTTGAGATTGTGGGCATCTCACTTACGTTTGTTCCCACAATCCAAACTTATTTATTAGCTTCCTATTCTTTTGGAAAATACTTTACTCCTTGAATTTCTTTGAAATCTGAATCCATGGTCCAAAGAACCGCCTTATATTTTTTAGCAGTTGCAAGGATGATACTATCTGCCATTGGCAACTTATGTATTATGCTAAGTTTTGAAGCACTCATTGCAAGTGACACAGTAAGATCAATAACGTGACCTTTTTGCATAGCAGCAACCGCTTGGAGCGCTTCATTTTCTGTAGATTCACGCAATACAACTTTGAATACTTCGTAAATTGATATTGTTGGAACAATTAAAGTAGAAGTTTCACAAATCTGTTTGGAAAAATATTCGGCCTCTGGTTCATCTGCGAAATATGCAAGCCAACCCGAAGAATCGACAAGATTCATAACCTATCATTCTCTCTAAGAAAATTTGTATTGATTCCTTTCAAAAAACCACGAAGTTCCTTTATATCTTTATCAGGAATTAATTCTATCCTGCCTTCAAATTCTACAACATGCATTTTTTGACCAGGCTTAAGACATAAGGCTTTTCTAATTGATTTGGGTATGACAATTTGAAATTTAGGTGACAATGTTACTGTTTGCATGACATTTATAATTTCTTTTTTATTTTGTAATACAATACTATAATGGATAAGAATATGTCAAACCTATTTTGACCAACCAGGTATTGTTTTCTTTAGGCAAGACTTGTCAAAATCTTTTGGTTATGTTAATGAAGCTATTGCTCTAAGGCGGCGTAGCCAAGTGGCTAAGGCGACGGTCTGCAAAACCGTTATTCCCCGGTTCGAATCCGGGCGCCGCCTCCATTTTTCAAGCAGTTTTCTGAAATCATGCCTTTTATGAATCCACCTTTAAAAAATTTCACTGGGTAATAAAAAGGGGGCGTAAATGGCCTGTATGGAAATAAGTGTTGTGCCATTAGGCACC
Source organism: Deltaproteobacteria bacterium (assembly GCA_026991135.1). Classification (GTDB taxonomy): domain Bacteria; phylum Desulfobacterota; class Dissulfuribacteria; order Dissulfuribacterales; family QOAL01; genus JAADCZ01. The sequence continues at coordinate 9,288 of JALXCD010000129.1, forward strand.
AAAACCACGAGTCTTTCAAGTTATGTGGTAGATGTTTTAAAAATCGTTAAAGATTCAAACCTTGATTATCAACTTACAGATATGGGCACCACCATTTACGGAGACATATCCTCACTCTTTAATGTGGCACAAAGGATGCACGAATCGGTATTCTCAAAAAATGTAAAAAGGGTCTATACGATAATTAAAATTGATTACAGACGGGATAAATCAGTAAGACCAGGAAGCAAAAAACAATCGGTAGAAGAAAAGCTATGAAAAAAAGGGTTCCCATAATACTGCTTTCTATTTCCATCCTTTTGACCATAATAGGCGTATTTTCAGGTGGCCCAGGTGATGTCTTCAAAAAGGCTGTTAACCTCTGTCTTAGCTGCATCGGGATTGGCTAAATGCAAAAGATTCGATTACTTGTCCAAATCCTTTCAAGCTTTATATCCAATCCTAGGTTATGGATTACACCAGAAAACCCAATATATAAGGGCCCATTAAAGCATTTGTGTTTCCCAGGAATAAACTGCTATTCCTGCCCGGCAGCGGTTTTTGCCTGCCCATTGGGTGCACTCCAAAATGCATTTACTACTCTAAGATTCAACTTAAAGCTTGGAGCAAGCCATTTGGGCCTATATGTTATTGGGTCCCTTGGAATTATTGGGTCTTTAGTAGGAAGGCTTCCATGCGGATGGTTTTGCCCCTTCGGCCTTTTTCAAGATTTATGTTTTAAAGTAAGGCTTCCAAAGGTCGGATTCCCGAGATTTTTAGATTGGGGGCGATATTTCTTTCTAATTCTTTTTGTTATTGTCCTACCAATCTTTTTTTTGGACAGCACAGGATTTGGACAGACATGGTTTTGCAAATATGTCTGCCCGGCTGGAACCTTGGAAGCAGGCCTTCCTCTCATAGCCATTGTGCCTGATCTAAGAAGTGCAATTGGCACACTTTTTTTTAGCAAGTTTGTCATCCTAATAATCTTTATCCTTTGGAGTATAGTAACACTAAGGCCTTTTTGCAGGGCAGTGTGCCCTCTTGGGCTTATATTTGGCCTTTTTAATAGATTTAGCTGGCTTAGACTTAAATTTAACAAAGAAACTTGCGTTGAATGCCATGCTTGTGAACTTATTTGCCCCACGGGGGTCTACTTTGCCAAAGGCGAGGATGATATTAATTCCACTAAGTGCATTAGGTGCCTAAAATGCCTGAGTCTTTGTCCTGGTGGAGCTGTTGAACTTGAATTTTCATCTATTTTAAAGGAGTGCAATGAATATGAAAAAGGCTGTGCTTGCAACCAAAAATAAGGGAAAGTTAAAGGAATTACAGGAACTATTGAGGGAACTTGATATTGAAATACTCTCACTTGATGACTTCCCAGAAGTTGGCAAGATTGTGGAAGACGGAAAAAGCTTTTTTGAAAATGCAATGAAAAAGGCAAAAACTGTCTCTGAAAAAACAGGGCTATTGGCCATTGCCGATGATTCAGGACTAGAAGTTGATGCCCTTCAGGGAAAGCCTGGAATTTATTCAGCTAGATTTGCCGGAGAAGATGCCACAGACGCAAAAAATAATGAAAAGCTCCTTTTGGAAATGAAGGATATTCCCATTGAAAAAAGAGGGGCACAATTTAGATGTGTTATAGTTGCCTATCGCCCCGACGGGAAATGGATAAAAACAGAAGGAATCTGTAGAGGGACCATCACCACAGAACCGAGAGGGGAAAAGGGTTTTGGATATGACCCAGTTTTTTTGCCCGAAGGCCTTAATAAAACTATGGCTGAACTTAGCATGGAAGAGAAAAACAAAATCAGCCATAGAGGCAAGGCGCTGCTAGAACTAAAAAGAGAGATAAAAACCCTTCTTTAACAAATAGAAAGAGGTATATAATGGGATTAAACAGCTTTGAAAAGGAAGAATGTCTGAAACAAGCAGTTGAAATCACCAAGGCCTATGCACGTTCCGGTGAAAATAAGCACGGACCTGTTGCAGATTTTCTTGAAATGGTTTACAGAAGGCTTCTTTCCCTTAGAAAAGAGATATCTGGGGAAAATGAATAATATTTTTTAAGGAGAAAAAGAATGACAGAACGTTCAGATTACACCCTATATAGCGGAGGTCTCAGGGGTGCAGAAGCGGAATTTGGAAGGTGTGCTGAAAAATGGGGAATAAATGAGGTCAATTTCTCGTTTAAAGGCCATAAAATGGATAGGGTAAAGGACGTCAGGGTCCTTTCTGAAGAAGAGCTCAAACAGGGTGATATTAGCATGGAGATAGTCTCAAAAAGGATGGGGAGGACATATGCTGAAGCAGACAAAATAAGACGAGTGATACAGTCCATTTTCCACGTGGTTAACAATGGCTATCAGGTTTTTGCAGTTGGCTGGATAAGGCCAGACGGAACCGTAAAGGGTGGAACCGGCTGGGCAGTCGAACTTGCAAAGCTATTTAACAGACCTGTAAGCGTATTTGACCAAAATGAGAACAAGTGGTTCACTTGGAAGGAAGGAAAATGGGTGGAAGACATTCCCAAAATAGAGCATAAGACCTTTGCAGGCACAGGCACCAGATATCTTACCGAAGAGGGCAAAAGGGCCATTGAAGATCTTTTTGAAAGGTCTTTTGGGCCAGCAGAAGGATAAGAAATGCTTTTTGGTCACGGTGGAGATGTATATTCCATAGCAGAAAAACTCGGAATAGAGCCGGGGGAGGTGTTGGACTTTAGCTCAAATTGCAGCCCCCTCCCCTATCCAAAGGGCTTTCACGAATATCTTTGTAATAATATTGACCAGATGCATCTTTTGCCCGAGGTTGACTCCAAGACCATTCGAACAATCCTTGCCAATAGATATAATCTTTCTCATGAAAATTTCCTGATTGGAAATGGAACCACTGAGTGGATTTTTGCCATACCAAGGCTTCTTATGCCCAAAAGGGCCTTTATCTGCCTTCCCACCTATGCCGATTATGAAGATGCATGTAAGGCCGCAGGGGTTGAGGTTCAATTCGTAGGAACCTTTTCGGACGGCTCTAAAAAAACTACCCAAAGGCTTGTTGCCGAACTTTTAAGCATTGACAGGAAAGACCTTGAAGGTGCCTTGTTATTCTTGTGTAACCCTAACAATCCTACAGGGCTTTTTATTGAGCCGGACGAGCTCCTTGAAGTTATAAAGGCCCTGCCTGTAACCCTGACATGGCTCATTGACGAGGCCTACGCCCCCTTTGTGGCAGAAGATGAAAAAAGCTCCATCCTCTCTAGGGATATGCCGAAAAACCTAATTGTCCTAAGGTCCTTTTCCAAGATCTACGGAGTGCCCGGGATCAGAATTGGCTGCCTTGTAAGCAAGGGTGCCATCATCAAGGCCCTTTGGGAAGAACTAAGGCCCTGGTCTGTAAACAGAATGGCCCAACTTGCTGTGTCATTTCTTTTAAACCGGCCTGATTTTGAAGAAACTGTTAGGGAATACTGTAAGACCGAAAAAAACAACATCGTAACAGGCCTTAAACAAATTGAGGGTATAAGCTATGTTCCTGGAAGATGCCATTTTGCCATGTTTTCACTGGATGAAACCGGTATTTCTGCAGAAGACCTGACAGAAAGGCTTAAAGAAAAGGGAATCCTTATAAGGAATTGTGCAAATTTTAAGGGGCTTTCAGGGGAAAATATCAGAATAAGTCCAAGGCTTAGTGAGGATAACCTTAAGCTTTTACTGGAAATAGGAGAAATTCTAAGGGATTAAAAATCTTTCAATCCATGGCCGATTGGGCAATATCACTTCCTTTAAATATATTTTAGCCCGAGGGCTTAACCTTTTTAAGCCCCACATAGCCCTTCGCCTCACCTCTTTTTCCGCTTCTCTTTCCATGTAAAAGATGAGATTTGTATTAAAAAAAGAAAGGGAATCTGCATCCTTTAGGATGTCGGCTTCTGGTGTTCCACCAAATTCATGTAGTCTTACAAGTTCAATAACCTTTTTAAGTGTGCTGCCATTTATGCCTGCCTTTTTTAAAAGGCAGCCAAGAAGCCTTGCACTATTTTCACTATGCGCCCTTTTAAAAAGATCATAATCTGGGAAATCCTCCCTTTTTATTCTTATCTCTAGTGGGTAAGCCCTTTCAATATCATGTCCCAGTGCGGCAATCTGAAGGGCCAGATCGGCCTCTGGATATAACCTTAGAAGAATATTCAGGGTGTCTTCCCCGTGAATTGGATCTTCTGGAATCTTAGAATACTTGAGAATTCGCTTTATCTTTTCAAATACCTGGCCCTTTAAGCAGTTCTCAACTGCCATATCCTTCTAATATTTTCCGTATGCATGATACCGGCAAGCATGATGAGAAGCTCTACTGGCCTATAAAAAATTCCACTTAAAAAAACCAAAAATATCCTAACATCCCTTCCAAGACGAATCCTTTTGCGTCTTTTTTGCCTTCTCATCCATCCATCGTATTTATCCGCTGTATAGCTATTAATAAAAGAACCAATAAGGGCAAAGATTCCCAAAAGCCAGCCAGTATTCCCAAGCATCTTGTAGTTTGCCACATGCCAGGTTACGGCAGCAATCAAAAAGGCATCGGCATATCTATCTAACACTGCATCAAGCCAGGCTCCATAATCTGATTGAAGCCACTTAAGACGGGCTATCTCGCCGTCACATCCATCGATAATACTTGCAATTTGCGCCATTATTCCTCCCATAGCAAACCAAAGATAGGACTCCCTTGCCAGGAAAAAGGATGCAACAACTGCAAGAAAAAAGCTAATAAATGTAATTTGATTTGGAGTAACAGGGGTATTTACTAAAAGGCTTGTAAGCCTTATAGAAATTGGCCTGTTTAAAAGCCTTGATATTGGCCCGTCTCTGCCTTTACTCCTTAAAAGCACAAAAAGCATCTTTTCAGCCCTCTTAAAGGCCCTTTTATCGTCAAGATCTGCCCAAAATCCCCTTTTGGTTTCAACGGAACGAATAAGCCCCTTTTTACAAAGTCTTGCAACCAAATTACTAAGGGTCAAAGGGACAGCTTTTTTTAGGTCTTCTTCCTCAAAATTTTCAAAAACATCATATGAACAAACAAAAAGACCTGTATCATATCCGTTAAAACCTGTTATTTCCTTTCCAATGGCCTTTATGTTTCCATTTTTTACTATAACTTTTGTAACATCATCTCTATCAACCATGGAATTTTTAAGACGTTTGTCAACCAAAAGACACATGCCACCCTTGGGAGGACTGACAAAAAGCATCCTTTCCATAAGGTCCTTTGAAAAAACATGGTCGCACATGGAAAGAATAAAATCCCCTTTAAGTTTTGCCCTTTTTATTGAAAGAAAAGAGCTTCCATTTCCCAACTCCCATTCTTCATTCCTGATGTAGCCGATATCTATTCCACCCAATTTTCCATTTAGACCATCGAGGAAACCTTCCACTTCATCCGCCTTATATCCAGTAACCACCAATACTTTCTTGATACCGCAGGCCGCAAAACCCCTTATGGCCCTTTCAATTAAAGGCATTCCCAAAAAGGGCACAAGGGGCTTGGGACGCCCCCTGTGATTCAGTCTGCTACCTCTGCCTGCTGCCAGGATAACTGCTTGTTTTATCTTGGCCATTGGTCTTTCCTGAAAGTTAGGCAGCAATGACGTCTTTACCGTTGGTCACCTCTTCTTCTCTGGAGTATATCTTGCCCTTTATAAAATCCTCTGTCATACGCCACGCCACATCATCTGGATATTGTCTAGGAGGATGCTTCATAAAAAAAGCACTTGGCCCCTCCACAACTCCAGACTCTCCTCTATCAAGGGCAACCTTACAACACCTTATGGCATCAATAGCAACTCCAGCAGAATTTGGTGAGTCTTCAACAGACAATCTAAGTTCAAGATTCATTGGAACATCGCCAAAAAGTTTTCCTTCCATTCTGATAAAGGCAATTTTATTGTCCTTTTGCCACGGTACATAGTCGCTTGGTCCAATATGTATATTTTCCCAGTCCATTCTTTCTGGAAGGACAGACTGAACTGCCTCTGTCTTGGACTCCTTCTTGGACTTCAGTCTTGAGCGGTTAAGCATATTCAAAAAGTCAGTGTTTCCACCAGTGTTTAACTGATAGGTGCGTTCAACCTTTACTCCACGTTTTTTGAATAAATCTGCAATGGTCCTATGGGTAATTGTTGCGCCAAGCTGTGCCTTGATGTCATCGCCAACTATTGGGATTCCCCTCTGCCTGAATCTGGCCTCCCAAGTAGGGTCAGATGCTATAAAAACGGGCATACAGTTTACAAAACCAACACCTGCCTTTAAGGCACATTCGGCCCAAAAACGTACTGCCTTTTCAGAACCTACAGGCAAATAATTGACCAATATTTCAGTACCCGTTTTCCTTAAATGCTCAACTATCTCCTCCATTGTCATTTCCTTCTCATCAGACACTACAAAAGTATGGCTTTCAGGATAATCCTTCATATGGTCAGATACTCCATCAAGAACAGGACCCATTTTGACGGTTACTCCCATCTTTGGGATGTCCTTACAAAAGATGGTTGTGCAATTTGGCTTAGCAAAAATGGCCTCGCTCACATCTTTACCAACTTTCCTTTTGTCAATATCGAAGGCAGAAACTACCTGTAAATCATGGGGTGCATAACCACCAATATCCCAATGCATAAGGCCAATTGCCTTATCTTTCATGGAAGGATTGTAGTAATGAATCCCCTGAACAAGGGAACTTGCGCAATTTCCTACGCCTACGATACCAATTCTTACCTTCTTCACCTGATTACCTCCTAAATTTCTTTAATTTTTGGGGCCTTCCCCAGATAAAAAGACAGAAAATTTAGAAAGTAAAAACAAATGAAAGAAGGCTTGCAGGCAGAGGAAATCTGTTCAGAAAATTGTCAAAATCCAATAATAATATTTATCATTACTTTCCGTTTGTCAAGTTATTTTGGGTTTATGATTACTTTAAGACAATCTTTTTATATGAATTTTATCTCCAGAATGAAGTTTCAAAGAATCCTGGGCACTTCCACAATTTATTGAAATTTCAAGATGTCCAAAGCTACCAATAAGAGCTACTGGAAAACCTCTAGACACATCTGAATAGGTCTTTTTAAAGGGAATGTCGATATCTCTACCTTTAAGATAAATCAGAAGCTCACACTTAGGTCCAAAATTGGTGGCTATATCTTTCACTGTTATATTGGTAATGGCACTTCCAAAATGATCAAAATAAAGGATTTCACCCCAAAGGCCATCTTCTTTAAAAAATGGCCTTGGGATATCTAACCCTTTGATGACATCTATCTTTCGGGAAAACTCATCAACTTTTATATGTAAACTTAAAAGGGAGGCAGCAGGTGCGAAAATATCTCTTGCATGAAAGCTTGAACTGGGACGATTTCTTTTAATTCCAAAGCTGGAAACAGTGTTCTTTAATTTATCCCAGAGTATCTCATAGGCCTTATAAGAAGAAAACCTGGATAATGCCTTAGAAAAAATTCCATTATCAGGCCCAACAAAAAAATATTTATCTACCTCAATAATAATGGCCTTCCTTTTTCCCCCCACCCCTGGATCCACGACCGCTAAGAAAATGGTACCTTCTGGAAAATCTTTAAGACTTGCATCTAAATAAATGGCTGCCTGAAGGATATTCTGTGGATAAACCCCGTGTGTAATATCAATGATATTCACATCTGGATTAATTCGGGATATTACTCCTTTGCATATCCCCACATAAGGATCTATGTAACCAAAGTCTGTTAAAAAGGCTATGATAGCCTTTGATTTTACATCACCAGTAGGAAGGGGTTTCCACCGGGACCTTTCCGTCATCTTGAAAATTATCCAGTAAATCCATCCACCAGTTTGGAAGGGTAAAAGAAGATTTATGAATCAAAGGATTGTAGTATCTTCCTGAAAATTCTCTTTTGGGCTCACTAATCAAAAGCCCCTTATCCTTAGTTCCTGCTACAAAGGCAATCTCTCCTCCATAAGTTGGCATTGGCGCCAGATAGACAGAGACATTTTCAAAGACATCCAGGAATCTCTTTCTGATAAAGGGCATTACCTTTGGCATTGTAACAGGAAGACCTGACTGTCTAACAACAATTCCGTCATCAGTAAGGATTGCAGATAGATCTTCATGAAATGGTCTTTCAAAAAGGACAATGGCCGGGCCAATGGGGTCTGTAGAATCAAGGATGATTACATCGAACTTTTCACCCCTTTCCCTTGCCTCTTTAACATATTTGGCGCCATCTCCAATGATGAGCTCGACCCTTTCATCGTTCCAGTCACCACAAATCTCTGGAAGATATTTCCTACACGCAATTATCACGTCTTCATCAAGCTCAACCTGAACTATGCGCCTAATTGATTTATATTTCTGGACTTCCCTTAAGACACCGCCATCGCCCCCGCCGATGATAAGGACAGATTCAGTATCCTTGTTGCGGGCAAGAATTGGCACATGGACCATCATTTCATGGTAGATGAATTCATCGCCCAGGGTGGTCTGGACAATGCCATCCAGAATAAGGCCCTTGCCCCATTGTTCATTTGAAAAGATTAACAGGCGCTGAAACTTTGTGCGTTTCTCATAAAGGGGGCAAATCTCATAGCCATGGATGTAGCCTGGCCCGATTCTCTCAGACCAAAGATAGCGAGTCAAGTGTCCTCCATATCTAGAAGTTGTCCTCTGGTTATCTCAATGACTTCCACATGGCCTGGATTTAAAATGGCCTTCAAATTTTCAAGGACCATGTGTGCATGGCCTTGATTGCGGGCAAATATGTCAAGGGCTGCATATTCCCTTTCTGGCCATGTATGAATCAATATGTGAAGCACCGGATTTGATACAGTAGCCGAAACTCCATATGGATCAAATTGATAGGTATTGACCCTTAATTCAGAATCTCTTTCTAAATTTTCAAATCCTGAGGCTGCCCTCTCCAGGATATCACCTATGACTTGGGCATTTGCCAGGGAAGAAAAAGGCGCCTTCCACATCTCAACCAAAAGGTGGGTACCAAGGCCAGTTGAAAAGGAACTATCCAACATATTGACCTTTTGCTTGGCTTCTGCCAATTCCTTATGTATTGGGGTCAGACTTGCTGTAGCCATAGGCAGCCTCCTGTTCCAAAGCTATAGGCCATGCATACTTACACTCCACATTGCCCAATATAATCCCTCCAGGGATAAAAAAGGCCTAACAAACAAAAAAACACCCTGAAACGGCGTGAAATCTAACCACTTTAAAAAAGAGTTGTCAATGAAAAACAGATAAGATTTTCTTGGCAAATGCCCTTTAAAAAATGGCTTTCATTGTTAAAATCAAGCCCATGAAAATAGGCGTACTCTCAGATACCCATGGAATAATTCCAGATACGTGTTTGGAAATATTAAAAGATGTAAAGCTACTGATTCATGCCGGTGACATTGGCGGACTTGGAGTAATTGAAAGGCTTAGAGAATTGGCAGATGTTAAAGCAGTCTGCGGCAATATGGATTCAGGTGCCCTTTGCAAAAGATTCCCAAGGACATACCTTTTTGAGATAAAGGGAAAATACTTTTATCTCATGCATGAACCCTATCTGCTTGATATTGACCCAAAGGCGGCAGGGGTTGACTGCGTTATCTACGGCCACACGCATATTCCCAAAATAGAGGAAAGGGACGGGGTGCTCTATCTGAATCCTGGAAGTGTCGGGGTCCCAAAACTTGGTCTAGGACCAACTGTGGCCCTTCTAGAAATCACAGAAGATAAAATAAATGCAAAAATTGTTGAATGTTAATGGTGAAATATTTAGAATGTTTTGGTAATTTGATTTGTGTCGTCAAAGTCAAAAATTAATGATGAAAAGAAACTCTAGGCAAAGTCTTTCACATCAAGATCTTATAGATTTTTTAGAACATGCAAATGACCTTGTCCAAAGTGTATCCCCCGACGGTCACTTTCTTTATGTCAATAAGGCATGGAAAGAGACGCTTGGCTACACAGACGAAGATTTAAAAAATATCACCTTTTTCGATATCATAGCTAAAGAATGTCATGAAAAATGCATTTTAATTTTCCAAGAAGTTCTTTCTGGCAAAGAGGTTGAACATGTTGAGACGGTATTTTGCGCCAAGGATGGAAGGCTTGTTCATCTTGAAGGAAGCTGCAATTGCAGATTTAAAGATGGAAAGCCCATAAGCACTCGTGGAATATTCCGGGATATTACAGAGAAAAAACGCATAGAAGAAGAAAAGATCCGCCTTCAAAAAAGGCTAGAACGTGCACAACTCTTTGAAAGCCTTGGCATAATGGCTGGCGGCATTGCTCACGACTACAATAACATATTAATGGGAATCCTTGGTTTTACTGAGCTTTTAAAAATGAAGGCAAGCTCAACTGAAGACGTCCTGCGCCTTGCCCAAAAGGTGGAAAGCTCTGCCTTGAAAGCAGCAGAGCTCACCAAACAAATGCTTGCCTTTTCAGGAGCTGGAAATATCTCTTTAGTCTCAAAGGACCTTTCATCTCTCATAGAAGGTGTTGCTTCACAACTAAAGGCCATTATCCCTACAAATATTAGACTTTCCTTTGAATTGGATAAAAGTCTCCCTGAAATAAATATTGACGAATCACAAATTGTCCAAGCACTCAAAAACACAATCAAAAATTCAGTTGAAGCCATTGGGACAAATAAAGGAGAGATAAAGATCCGCACAGGGAAAATCACAATCCACGAGACCTTTTTTGATGATACATTTGTAGTTAATTATCCTTCACCTGGAGAATATGAGTTCATTCAGATAACAGATACTGGTCACGGGATTAATGAGAAGGATGCCCAGAAGGTCTTTGAGCCCTTTTATACAACAAAATTTCAAGGACGGGGCCTTGGACTTTCAGCCGCTCTAGGTATCGTCAGGGGTCATGGTGGTACAATAAGACTATCGAGCTCAAAAAACAAAGGCACCACGCTGACCATGTATTTCCCTATAAAAAAGCTTGCAAAGGCAAAATTTTCAAGGAACCAGTCAATTAGTATTGAGGCATCAAAATACGATTTCAAAAGTCCCGTTCTCCTAATTGACGATGAGACCATGATTAGGCAACTTTTAAGCCTTTATTTAAAGGACATGGGCCTAAATTCCATAGAGGCGGAAGATGGTCTTACGGGTATCGAACTTTTTAAAAGGTTTCACAAATCCCTCAAATTGGTAGTCCTCGATTGGCTTATGCCAGGGCTCGATGGGGCAAAGGTATTAGATGAAATAAAAAAGATAGATAAAAATATTCCTGTTCTTGTCATAAGTGGATATGACAAATCAAAAACCCTGAAGGAATTTCCACGAGATGTCATCGCAGATTTTTTGCAAAAACCCTTTAGCTCAGTGACCTTTAAAGAAAAAGTCCTTTCTCTAATAAGTCCTTCTATCCTTACAGCTAGTGCAGCTTTCTAATAAAGACCCCAAAGAAATTGTCCTTTCAAGGATATCAAAGGCCAACGAACTTTTTGAACAATATGGCCAAAGGCTTCTAAAGGACAAATACCTTAAAAACAGGCTTGCACTTTTGGCAATTGAAATAGAAAAAAGTAAAAATCTTATGTCAGAGCTCCATGTGCCAGAAACATGCAGTTTTTGCGCAACAAGGATTAAAGGAGGTGGCTGTTGTGGAGAGCAGATTGCCACCTGGTTTGATCCCATCCTCTTGTTGTTAAATCTCTTAATGGGAGTTCCCCTTCAAAATAAGGGATACTATGAAAACTCGTGTATCTTTCTTGGAAGGGATGGATGCACTTTAAAGGCAAGATATCATTTTTGCGTAAACTATCTTTGTAAAAGACTTATTGAAATGCTAGGAGAAAATGGTGTAAATGCCCTAAAAAGGCAGTATGGAAAAGAGCTTTTTCTATCATGGGAACTTGAGATCTATCTCAAAAAGTTGCTCCCCTAGCATTTACTTTTTATAGAACCATCTTAAAATCGGTCTCAACATTTTTAAATGCATGTTTTAAAAATGCTACTCAATATTTAAGATATCTTGATGAGACTAAAGATAGCGCTTTTTTGTCCAACAGATTTTGAACTTGAGGCCTTAAAGGGCGTTAATAAAGATATCCCTATTTCCTATTTCACTATTGGCTATGGGCCTCCTCAGGCAGCCTTTTCAACATGCAAGATACTTTGCAGGTATGACTTTGACCTGGTGCTTCTTTGTGGTATTGCTGGCATTTATAAAGATTTTGACAATTATAAAAAGGAAATTTTTATTGCAAGTGAAGAAATCTTTGGAGACCTTGGACGATGTGATGACAACCTCATTGAACCAATAGAAATAAAAGGAATGAGCCAAAAAAGAAAATTTTATCTTGATAAAAATATAAAAAATTTCCTGGGAAGTTCCCTTAAGGAATTTTTTATTACACCAATGGTCACTGTTTCATGTTCAAGCGGCGACTATTTAAGGTCACAGATGATATTTGAAACTACCAAGGCACCCATAGAAAACATGGAAGGGGCATCATGTGCACTTGTTTGTGAACATTTCAAGGTTCCACTGATTGAAATGAGGACAGTCAGCAATATTTCAGGAGTTAAAGACAAAAGCCAATGGGACATTGATGGAGCCCTTGAGAGGCTGTCAAGAGGAATAAAAAAACTATTTGATATACTTGAATATGACTGATTTTACTCTTGGCATCTCACCATGTCCTAATGACACCTTTATCTTTTACCACCTCTTATTTAAGAGCCACTTTAAGTTTAAGACCTTGATAAGGGACGTGGAAGAACTAAACAGACTTGTTCTGGAAAAAAGACTTGACATAAGTAAGGTATCCTTCGCATTGGCAGGTAAGACCCTTAATAATTACTTGATATTAAGGTCTGGAGCTGCCCTTGGAAGGGGCTGTGGCCCCCTTGTCTTATCTAGGGAAAAGATGGAGATTCGTGAACTTAAGGGGAAAAGGATTGCCATTCCAGGTGAAAATACTACTGCTACACTTTTACTAAGGCTTTTTCTCAATGAAAAAAACGAATTTATTCCTATGCTTTTTAGTAAAATACCTTTGGCCATTAAGGAGGGAAAGGTCGATGCTGGCTGTGTAATACATGAGACCCGCTTTACTTATAAGGATATGGGGTTACATCTTGTAATGGATCTAGGAAAATGGTGGGAACAAGAAACAGGGCTGCCAATCCCACTTGGTGGTATTGTTGCAAAAAGGGATATTCCAGAGGATTTTTTACTTGAACTTGAAATGGCCATCAGAAAAAGTATTGAGTATTCAGAACAGAACTTCGATGAAGTTTCAAAATTTATAACAAGCCATGCCCAGGAAATATCAAAAGAGGTTCAAAAAAAACACATCGGTCTTTATGTCAATGAATTTTCCAAGGACATTGGAGACGAGGGCAAAAGGGCAATAGGAGAACTTTTTGCGAGGGCTCACAAAAAAGGACTTATGGATTTAGATTCGAAATTTAAAGAAAAAATCTTTCTAGATTAAAGGGAAAACCATGGAAAACTCCTTTAGTATATTTCAAATTGTTTTAGGAGCGGGACCTGTAGTTCAGCTTGTCCTTCTCATCCTTGTTTTGATGTCAATTCTTTGTTGGACCATAATAATCTTTAAGGCACGGATTTTTAGCCGTGCCAGAAAGACAAACCAAGAATTTGATACTTTTTTTGCTGAATTGAATGATCTTTCTCAGGTTGAAAGTAGAGCGAGAAGGATGCTTGACTGCCCTATGGCCCAGGTTTTTTTAACTGCCTATCTGGATTATTTAGCACTTCAGAAGGATGTAAAATTTGAAAACACTAAACTTAACAGAAAGGCATGGATAGAAATCATCTCAAGAAGCATTTCAAAAGGCATAAAACAAGAAATACAAGACCTTGAAACCACGCTCCCTCTTCTTGCCACAACTGGAAACTCTGCACCCTTTATAGGGCTTTTTGGAACTGTATGGGGTATAATGAAAAGCTTTCACAATATTGGCCTCCAGGGGAGTGCAAGCCTTGCAACAGTGGCACCTGGAATTTCCGAAGCCCTTATTGCCACTGCTGTTGGCCTCGCTGCAGCCATTCCAGCAGTAATTGCCTATAACATCTTTACAAGCTCTACCCTTGACATGGAAAAAGACCTTGAAACCTTTGGAACCGATCTAATAAACGTAATTGAAAGAGAATTGTTAAAGAGGGAATCTGCCGCTACCATTAGATACAATGATGTCCCTAGAATAAGGACTTAAAAATGGGTATGTCAAACGGTAGCCCCAGAGGGCTTTTATCAGACATAAATGTCACTCCCTTGGTTGATGTAATGTTGGTCCTTCTAATAATCTTTATGGTGACTGCACCAATGATGACCAAGGGCGTTCCAGTTAATCTTCCAGAGACTACAGCCAAATCCCTTCCTCAAAAAAAGGAACACACTGAAGTAATTGTTACAAAGGAAGGGAATATTTATATTGACGGCATCCCTGCTGATGAAACAAGCCTAAAAAAACAGTTAAAGCTATCAAAGGAAAAGGATGGCTCAAAGCAGGTCCTATTAAGAGCAGATAAAGACGTCTCCTACGGACTGGTAGTAAAAGTAATGGCCGCCATAAGGGAAGCTGGAATCAACAATTTAGGGCTTGTAACAGCACCTGAAAAGGTTTCTCCGCCTCAAAAACTTTCCTTAAAGAAATGACAACTAAAAGGCGCAAAAATCTATTTAGATTCTCCTTCTTTCTTGCCCTTGTTCTTCATCTTACACTCATTTCCGGAATAATATGGGGAATTCCATTTTTAAAGACGAAAAAAGAGCTGGAAATACCCTATTCTGTAAAGCTATTTGAACCAAGGGAATTTTCTAAAAGGGAAGTTGCCAAAAATGTACCTCTAAAGGCCAATGCCAATGAAATAAAAAAACAACAAAAAAAAGAAATAAAAAAGGCAATAAAAGAAAAGAAAACGGTAAAAGTTAAGCACGTTAAAAAAACAAAGAAAACTATAAGCAAAAAAACTAAAAAAAATGTTAATAAAAAGGCAATATCCTTAAAGCCAAAAAAAGAAAAAAAGAAGGCAAAGAGAAAGGTCCAAAAGAAAAAAAAGAAAAAAACCAGAATAGCCTCAACAAAAAAGAAGAGCAAAAGTATTTCTCAAGAAGAAATTCTAAAAAAAAGAATAGAGGCAATCAAAAGAGAGATTAAGGAAAAACAGGAAGAAGATTATCTTAAAAGGCGTTTGGCCTCACTGGAAAAGAAGGTAAAAGAGCAAAACGATGGCATTGTTGGACAGGGCAGCAGCTCAGGTGGGTTAAATTACCAGTCAAAACTTTATGCCGGAGTCATTAAGAATAAGATTTGGAGAAATTGGCACTTTCCTGAAAGTCTTTTAAATAAAGGCTATGTAGAGGCCATAATATCAATTAAAATAGCGCCAGATGGAAGGATCATTTCAAAGCGATTCGAAAAGAAATCTGGTTTTCCAGCCCTTGACAGGTCGGTTCTAAAGGCCATTTCAGACTCAAATCCTCTCCCACCGTTTCCAATATCCCTTGGAAAAGGCCCAATAGAAATAATCATAAAGTTTAACCCAAAGAAGATGAATTATTAAAATGCTAAAATCCAACAAGGTATTCATCTATATCCTCTTTATAGTGATGGTCTTTTTGTTTGCAGGCCTAGGCTCTTTTCCGCTTACAGATAGGGATGAAGGAGAATACGCATCTTGTGCCCTAAATATGCTAAGGTCTCATGACTATATCCTTCCCACCCTAAATGGACGACCATATCTTGAAAAGCCAATTCTTTTTTTCTGGATTCTTTCTGGTTCCATCAGACTTTTTGGTGCCAACGAATTTGCCTTAAGACTTCCCTCTGCCATATCAGGAGTATTTCTTATTAGCCTTCTTTTCTCATTCATAAAGTTCACCACAAAGAAGAAGGAGCTTGCAGCTATCTCCTCCCTAATACTTCTTTCAAGCCCCCTTTTTCTGGTTCACTTTAGGGCGTGTATTACAGATCCCCTCCTTTGCCTTTTTATTGAAAGCGCCCTTTTCTCATTTTTCCTTTTTATGGAAGAGCAAAAGGGAAAGGAAGCCTTTTGGCTGATTGGCTCTTTTTCCCTTTCTCTAGCCTTTTTGACAAAGGGCCCTATAGCACTAGCAATGGTCTGTCCAATTATGCTTTTTTATGGATTTTTAAAAAAAGACTGGGACTTTTTAGGGCCAAAGTGGCTTTTAATAGCTATAGGTTCATTTTTAATAATTAATCTTCCCTGGTTTTACCTAATTTTTAAAAGGACAGGAAAAGAATTTTTTGACACCTTTTTTGTCACCCAGAATCTCAAAAGGTTTACCACTGCCTTTTTGGGGCATGGAGGCGGCCCTCTTTTTTATTTATTGTTAATTCTGGTTGGCTTTTTCCCCTTTAGCGGGCTTTTACCCCTATCTTTTAAGGTAAAAGATAATGAAAAAAACGGAATCTTTAAATTTTCACTCCTTTCTTCCCTTTGGATACTGACAATACTGACAATTACTGCCACTAAACAGATAAATTATATCCTACCCATTAGCCCCTTTCTATCCATAGTGATGGCTTATATCTTTTTTTCTCTCTGGAAAGAAGGAAAAAGGCCAGCCTGGCCCAAGTCAGTAAAAATAACGGTTACTTTAGGTGCGTTTGTCCTTTTTACGGTCTTTCTTTTGGCCCTGTTTTCATCTCATTTCTGGGAAAAGCTTCTTTTAATGACAAAATTCAAAGCAACTGGCTTTGCCCTTCCAGACTATCCCATAAAAATAACTAGATGGGCCATCCTTTTTATGATCTTGATACTTTTTATTACATCTAAGTTTTTCTATTCAAAAGAGAGAATGATGGTAATTGCAGGTACACTTACGTTTTCTTTTATAGTATCAGTCCTTTTTCTCCCTTCCCTTTCAAATACTATTGAGGCGCCTTCAAAAAGTCTTAGTCTTAAGATAAAGAAAATTGCCCTCACCCACCCTGAAGCCAAAGTACACGCTGCATTTATCGGGCTCTGGAAGCCTTCAATGATATTTTATACTGGGATGAATTTTGAAAGATATAAAATTAAAAGGGTCTTTCTCCTAGAAAAAAGACTCCAGTCAAAGGAGCCAGTATTTGTGTTTTCAAAAAGACAATTGCTGAAATTTTTAAAGAAAAAATGTCCCCATTTTTATCCCATTGAACTTAAAGGAGGCTATCTTTTAGGTGGAAATATTGCGGCCAAAAACCTCTTTAACCTCAAGCCATTGTAAGGCCTTATATGGATTCACGCCTTCCCCTGTGAAACCTCATTTCTATCTTTCTCCACTTCCACATGAACTTTGCCTTTAGGTCCTTTGGAACCATATCTGTCATTATCCTGGAAAGATTACTGACTCTGGGATAGAGATAGGATTTTGCTAAAAGGGGACTCTTATCAGGAAGCGTCAAGGTTAGGATAAATATTATGATTGCAGAAATCAAAAGGGCCTTTAAAAAGCCAAAGGCTCCTCCAAGGATTCTATCCATCCATGAAAGACGAAGTACTCGAAAAAGACCTTTTATAATTATCCCTGCTATGGCAAAGACCAAATATACTACCACAAAGAGGAGAAAAAAGGCCAAAAGGTCGCGCCACATCTCATTTTTCATGAATATCTGAAGCTTTTGTGAAACAAAATAGTACTGATTTGCCGCAACCCAGAACCCGCAGATCACTCCGAGAAGACCGGAAATTGTCCTGCTAAAACCTACGAATAGACCCCGGATCACTGCAATAACAAAGATAAAGCCTAGAACTATATCGAGCCAGTTAAGGTTGATTGATGAAATGAAATTCAAGTTATCCATGACATGATGATAATAATCAGATCCTTCCCTTTCTTGCAAGAAATCTCAGTTCCTTTTGGGCAGGCTTTGTAAGCTCATAATAGGTGTGATTCATGTGCTTTGGCCTTCTAAGACCGCGTTTAAACAAAAAGGTGCCCTGCACTCTTTTAAGCCAGCCAATCTTTTCAAGCCCTGAAAGAAGGAGCATGGTTTCTTTCAATTCCCTTTTTATCCTCCTAGACAAAAATTTTGCACAATCCGGCCCATTTTTCCTAATATCAAGTAAAATTTCTCTTTGAATATCATCGAGTGCATCCCAGCCGTTCATTTTAATCTGCTACTTGCTCCAGAAATTCTTCTGGCCCTTTCGGTGGCCTTATTGAGCTCTTGTTGCAAAAGAAGTCTTTTTTCTTCAAGCTCCTTTCCCTTGCACTTCTTTTCCACATATATTGGTGGCCTATAAACCATGGAAACCTTTGAAAATGGCATAGGAAGTACCATTTTATCCCAGCTATTAAAATAATAGGCCCATTTTGCACCAAAGCCAACAGGGATAATAGGATAACCCGTATCTCTTGAAAGTATTAGTGCCCCAAGTTGGGCCACCTGATTTGGCCCCTTTGAACCATCTGCCACAATGCCTGCAGAAAACCCCCGTTCCCTGAGCATCCTGGTCATCTCCCTTATGGCATGAAGTCCACCCTTAAGGCGCGAGCCTCGGACAGGATGCTGCCCCCATATCCTTAAGGCCCTTGCCACCCACTCGCCATCTTTGCTAGGGCTGACCATTATGGCTGCAGGAAACTTCCTGAAATGATAGAGAATATAAATTAACCCAGAGTGCCAGAGAGCAACTATTACCTGTTCCTTTCTAGAAAAAAACCCCTTTGACTGTTCATCTGCGTCAAGTGTCATCCTGCAGGTCGAAAGCCAAATCTCAACAAACCTTAGGGCAACTCTTAAACTTAGAGGGTTCTCTTTCTTATCCACTGATTTTAGCCTCTACTATGCCAAAAGGGGTTATTATTGAATTTTTAAAATTTTTGCTTTCTAGAACCATTGTATTGGGCCAGATGATGGAATTTTCCAAAATTAGACTTCCTCCTATCTTGACCCCTTCCCCAATTACCGCCCTGCCCCTAAATTCCATTCTGCCTTCAATCTTGCACCCTTCCACCAGGGCGTCACTTTTAAGCTCTCTTTCCAAAAGATCAAAGTTTGCACTAAGATAGCCATGAAATGTGCCTATATCGTGCCAGAACCAGCCACTTCCCCCTCTAAAGTTCTCTTCGCCTCTAACAAAAAAGACCCTTCCGCCCTTTTTCATATAATCTTCAAGGACCGTTACAAGAGAGATTGGGGACAAGGGGACATCCTTAAAAACCTGCGGAGAAAAAATCCCAATTCCTGTATAGGCAAGACCACCTTTGCCTTTGTTTTTAAAAGAAAAAACCCTGTCTCCTTTAACTTCAATCTTATTGAATCTGGGATAGTTATGAAGACACAAAAGGACCTTTGCCCCTTTTTTTTGATACTCAGAAAAAAGGGCGTTTACATCAACATTTGAAACTACATCTGAATTATAAACTAAGATTGGAAGTTCGTATCCAAGGTTTTCAAAGGCATTTTTAAGGGCACCACCTGTATCCAGAAGGGTCTCTTCATAAAGTAATTTAATATCTTTTTCAAGAGCTGCTGACTTTACCCAACGTCTAATTTCTTCTGAAAGGTGATGGAGATTTACTGAAATTTCATTTGGATTATAAAGGGCCAAATACTCAACAACCCTTTCAATAGCTGGACGATTCAGGATGGGGAAGAGGGGTTTAGGAATCTTTTTGGTGAGTGGTAAGAGGCGTGTTCCTTTCCCTGCAGCAAGGACAAGACAATTAAAGGAAAACCCCTTACCCATCAATTATGAAGGCTCAGTTATTCATTAAGCAGCGGAATTTTTCTGTTGCCCGTGTTCTAAACTTGCCTTTTCTCCCTCTATCTTTTCTTCCTTTAGCTCATCCTCCACCTCACTAAGGCCCTTTTTAAAGGCCCTGAGCCCTTTACCTAGGCCAGCCCCGATTTCAGGAAGCTTTTTTCCGCCAAAAAGGAATAGAGCAATTACAAGGATAACAATAAGCTCTTGAGTACCTAGTCCAAACATGATTTCCTCCTTTTGGTCCCATTAACTGGAACCATAACTGTGAAGGCCTGACAACAAAAAGTTTACTCCAAAATATGTAAATATGACAGATATAAATCCAATTATGGACAGATAAGCTATCTTTTTACCTGCCCAGCCCCTTACAAACCTGGCATGAAGGGCGGTTGCATATACAAACCATGTTATAAGTGACCAGGTCTCCTTTGGGTCCCAACTCCAGTAGGTCCCCCAGGCCTGATTTGCCCATACCGCTCCGGTAATTATTCCAACTGTAAGCCACAAGAACCCGAATATAATGGTCTGATGCATAAGGTCATCGATCACTCTTCTTGTGGGAAGGGCATCAAGCAAATAATTTCCACTTTTGACCTTATCCCCCCTAATGAGATACATGATTCCCAGCCCACAGGCCACTGCAAAGGATGCATAACCCAAAAAACAGGTTATGACATGGGCCAGCAGCCAATTACTTTGAAGGGCAGGTATAAGGGGCTGTATGCTATCTTCCACATTGGGGCTAAAGGATGCATATGCAATTGCAAGACATGCAAACGGGGTGGCAAATGCACCAATAACCCTATTTTTGGTCTTAAATTCTATTACAAGATAGACAAGGATTGTAACCCAGGAAAAAAAGACCAAAGATTCATAAAGATTTGAAAGTGGTGCATGGCCATAGCCCAACTGATAGGATTCTATCCATCTTAAAATAATGCCTGCTGTCTCCAACAAAAAGCCGCCCAGAGTTACTATAGTTCCAAGAATTCCAATCTTTTCCAGTCTGAAGATCCAATAAACCAGATATATTGCCGCAGCACCAAGATATACAAAGGTTGTCAGACTGAGAAGATAAGAACTGTTGACATCCATTATGCCTCTCCTATCCTTTTTTGAATTTCATGGCTTAGCTTCTTAAACTCCTTTTCAAAGTGAACCTTATTTTTATTGGTCTGACCTGCCAGGATAACATTCAGTTTCTTTCCATCTTCACCAAGCCACAACCAAAATCTGTTATGTCCAACCCAAAATACGATTGCAAAACCAGCAACCATCATGAAACAACCAAGCCATACCACAAGGACACCAGGGTCCTTTTTCACCTGAAGGCCAGTCATATATCTTTCCTGGGCCTCCAAAAGGGAAAGTTTAAGATTTAAATCACCGAATTTTTCCTCTCGTTCATGCCCGGAAAGAAGCCAAATGGCGTCTCCATCCCTTCCGCCAATATCTCCAATATAGAGTCTTACTGCTGGTGCACCATGGACCTTTGGCAAAAATTTCATCATTCCAATTAGAAGTCCCTTTTCCTTCCATGTCTCTCTGTCCCTAAAGGCGCTAAGGTGAACAATCTTTTGCATCCCGTCGGAGGAGACCACCTTAATCTTTACGTCAGGCACTGACTGATAGGAAGATTGATAAAAAGTAACACCTTGATAGGTCAAAGGGTCATTTACAAGGATGGATTTTTTTAGGACCTCTTTTCCATTATTCAGAATTACTAAGTCGGATTTAAAAAGTTTTGGGGCTCCATTTGGATAAAAATCAACCACAAACTTTTCACATTTAACCTCAAATCCCAGGGGGATCTTTTTTATATTGCCGTGGGCATCCGTCTTTATGGCATGGTCAGTGCTTTCTCCTTCAAGAAGCATCACCCTGCCCTTAAATCCCATGAAAGAGCCTATTATGGCTCCTGCAAAGATTACAAGGACACTTACATGAATAAGATAAACACCCCAGTAATTCCACTTCCCCTTTTCTACAAAGTGGAGTTCCCCTCCATCCACATTTTTTGATCTGCCCTTTCCAGCTCTTTCATAAAAGAGCCCTTTAATCTCTTTTTTGATATCAACAGGATTTGTCCTTTGAGGGACTAGCCAGCTATTTTTAAAGGGCCTTCTCAATATGTCGTCTTTACTAAGATTGAGTCCATCTTTCCTAAATAACCTGAGTGTATATGGAAGGCGCTTTATGGTGCAGACAATGAGATTGATGCTAAAAAGGGCCATAAGGGTTAGATACCACCAGGCATGATAGGTATCATAAAGATGAAGCGTCCTTATGACTTTGAACCAAAAAGGGCCATAATTTTCCAGATAAAATTGCAGTGACTCTCCCTGGGGAAGTACAGTGCCAATTATTGAGGTTATGGCAAGAACAATAAAAAGAAAGATGGCAAGCTTTACAGAGGAAAAAAATCTAATCACAATATTTCCATCTTGACTGGATTTATTTGATTTCATGGCCTATGACTCTAAATGGAAGTTATTTTGAAGGGGGTTGGAATAATCAGGATTCGTCTTTTTGAGTATTATCTTTTCCTTGGTTTGGGCTGTCTTCGTCATCTTGTTTTAGCGACCTCTTAAAATTACTTATTCCCTTTCCTAAACCTTCACCTATTTGGGGCAGTTTACCTGCACCAAATATTATAAGGATGATAAAAAGTATTACTAAAAGCTCCGGCAATCCCAGCCCAAACATAAATTCTCCCCACTATTAACTATGGTCAAAAAACCAAAGAAAAATCTAAAGATGAGGGCTACTTTACTGCCCGTCTTGTCATCTGTCAATGAAGGGATTGGGGCTAAAAAACCTTTTTCTGCTAAACCTTTCAAAAATTCCAGGCCATATAACTAACGACCGTCATGCCTTGTCTTTAAATATCTACCTAACCCGCCTGATAATTTACAGCCACTTAATTTTTGAAGAAAATTTAAACTGTACAGACAGATGTTGTCCATTGACTTGTTTAATATGGAAAAGTCCACTACTCTCAATAACAGGAGCTTTTGCAGGTTGAATATCCAATTTTTTAGGGCCCTTTCAAAAATGGAGGAGACCATGAGTTCTTTTTTTCGTTTTACCATCAAACAAAAGATCCTGATATTCAACATGATGATTTTGTGCTTTTTCATCCTGTTATTTGGTTTTTTTTACCTGGAAATAATATCAGTTGAAAAACATCTTGAGACCATAGAACACTTCAACAAGATATTGCTGGATGCCTTGGAAATCAGGCGTTATGAAAAAGACATTCTTCTTAATATAGGTGACGGCAATTTAGATAAACTCATGGATTATCTCCATCAGCTTAAAAAAGACATTAATTCTAGGCAGGATGATATAATTCGACTTACCAGTAAAGATGAATACATTGATTTTTTAAATTTACTATCGAGGTATGAATCCTTTTTTAAGTATAAAAAATTTAAGAAAATAAATCCTACACTTGTAAGAAAATATGGTAAGCAACTTATTGATTATTGTAATAAAATACGAAAAAAGATTAGAACAAAAATACACGGGGAATTAAAGAATATTCTCTGGATCTGTGCTCTTATTCCTACTGTACTTGGAATAATCATGGCAGTAGCAATTCAGTTTCAGACCAAACTGGTCATTAAAAGGCTAAAACTCCTTGAAAAAGCAACAAAGGACCTTCTGGAAGATAAGTTTGTTCCTATTGAAGATGATGCCAGGATACAGGATGAGGTTTCTGATCTTATTAAGGCCTTCAACAAAATGGCCCGCGAACTAAATCATCAATATGAAGAGATGTTACAGGCAAAAAAGATGGCTGCCATTGGGACATTTTCTTCAGGGATTGCCCATGAGATAAACAACCCCCTGAACAACATTTCTCTATCAGCTGACATGTTATATGAAGAATATGACAACCTTTCCCCTGAAGAAGCCAAGGAGATCATAAAAGACATTCTTGAGCAGACAGAAAGGGCCAGCAAGATTGTCAGGAATCTGCTTGATTTTTCAAGGGAAAAGGAACCGTCCATCAGGGAACTGACCCCCAGGGAAATAATTGAATCCACTGCAAAATTACTGGAAAATGAATTTAAGGTGAAAAAAATTTACTTTGGCTCCTGTGTACCCATTGATTTGCCCCACGTCCTGGGTGATCTCAATCAATTGCAGCAGGTCTTTTTAAACCTGTTTTTAAATTCCATACACGCCATGGACGAAGGCGGGATTATCCATGTAGATGCCAAAGAGGAACCCAAAGGATATGTGCGCATAGATGTTGCAGATTCCGGTAAGGGGATACCTGAATCTGAACTGGAAAAGATCTTTGACCCCTTCTATACCACAAAGGCAGTGGGCGAAGGCACAGGATTGGGGCTATCAATTGTTTATGGAATTGTAAAAAAGCACGGTGGCCATATCGAAGTAAAGAGCAAGCTTGGGGAAGGAACGATTTTTTCTATCTTTTTACCTGTATATAAGGGTGAAAAAAAGGGAGAAAAGGCATGAGATTGGCTGTCATCGATGATGAGCAAACTGCTCGTCAAATGATGAAACGATTTTTAGAAAAAGAGGGGTTTCAAGTTGAAACATTTTCTCTGGCATCCACTTTTTTTAAAAGATTGAAGGAGACTGGTTTTGAAATAGTCTTTATTGATCTCAAGCTTCCTGATATGGATGGCCTTGAAGTTTTAAAGAATGTAAAACACCTTAGCCCAGATACTGAAGCCATTATAATCACAGGCTATGCCAGCATAGACACAGCAGTGGAAGCCACCAAAATGGGGGCCTTTCACTATCTTTCCAAACCTTTGAAACGATATGACATAGTATTAATGGCAAATCGGGCACGGGAAAGGGTACGCCTTAAAAAGGAAAACAAGACACTTAGAATGGCCAATACGGGTGGGGAATTGATAGAAGGCTTTGTTGGCGCCGGCCCTGCCATGCAGGAAATTTTTTCACTGATAAAAAAAGTGGCCCTGGTTAATTGTAATGTTCTTCTGCAGGCTGAGACCGGTACTGGAAAACAGATGGTGGCCAAGGCAATTCATCGCCTGAGTCCCAGACGGGGTATGCCTTTTGTATATTTCAACTGTGCAAGCTTCACAGAAGAGCTTATTAGCAGTGAGCTTTTTGGTTATGAAAAGGGTGCCTTTACAGGAGCAACCACTTCAAAAAAAGGGCTCTTTGAAACCGCCAACGGAGGCACTGTGTTTCTTGATGAAATAGGGGAGATGCCCATGTCAATGCAGGTAAAACTCCTGCATGTGTTACAGGAAAGACAAATCCTGCGTGTAGGTGGCACCAAACCCATAGATTTAGATGTCCGAATTATTGCAGCAACAAATAGAGATTTGAAATCAGCAATTAAAAATGGTTCTTTCCGTGAAGACCTCTATTACAGGTTGAATGTGGTTAATATTCAACTTCCTAGACTTGCCGAAAGAAAAGAAGATATTCCGCTCTTGGTCACCTACTTCATTAAAAAATATTCATCAAGATTTAAAAAGAAGGTTAAAAACATCTCTCCAGACGCCCTTAACATCTTGATGAAATATGATTTTCCAGGAAATGTCAGGGAGCTTGAAAACATCATCCAAAGGGCAGTTGCCCTGACTGAAGAACTTTTTATTGAAAAAAAACACCTGCCACCAGAACTTCTTGAAATTGAAAATGAAGGTCTTGTGGATGACGATTCATTGCTGTTGCCTCTAGAAGAGGTCGAAAAACTCCATATTTTAAAAGTCCTTAAAAAAACAGGATTCAACAAAAAGAAGGCCAGTAAAATTCTAAATATCCCCAGGACCACACTCTGGCGTAGAATGAAAAAATTTGGAATCGACCATTAATGTTTCAATCTTGAACATAGCATAATGTTCTTATCTGTTTTTGATTTACATTTTTTTATTTATTTCAGCCTATAAACAATCTTTGTATCATTTTTCACTTTGAAACACCCAAGATGCCATTTCTTTCTAATCTCCAAATTTATTATTTGGCCCTTGTGGCTAACATCCTAAAATAACAGCTCTTTTTAAAAAAAATCGAATCTCTTTCCTTGGCATTTCTATTGCACAAGCCCCAGTAGCCTAAAGTATTTCTTGTTGCCCCAAATGAATACGTGGCGGCTCTAATTTGAGGCGAAAAGACAAATTTAACAGGAGGTATATATTACAATGTTTCACATGTATCTTCCCATAGCCGGGAATAGCGTAAACATTTTACTCATTTTTGGTCTAGGTGGTTTCGTAGGGTTGCTCTCAGGAATTTTTGGAGTTGGTGGTGGATTTTTAATGACTCCCCTTTTAATCATGTTTGGAATTCCGCCAACTGTAGCAGCAGCTTCTGATTCAAATCAGATTGTTGGTGCATCTACTTCAGGAACCCTGGCCCACTGGCGCCTTGGAAATGTGGATTTCAAAATGGGCATCCTTCTTCTAATTGGAGGCATTATTGGAGGGACATTTGGTGTTCAAATCATAAAGATCCTGCGTGCCATGGGTAATGCAGATTTCTTAATCAAAATAACCTATGTCATCATGCTAGGCGGCGTTGGAAGTTATATGTTCGTAGATAGCTTGAAAGGACTAAGAGGAAGCTCAGAAGCCACCTCCAAAAAAACTGGTGGCAAAGAGTCAACCTATGCAAAGATGTTAAAAAGCCTGCCGTTTCAAACCAGATTTGAAAAATCAGGCATTGAGATATCGCTGCTTCTTCCATTGATTTTCGGTGCATTTGTGGGCATTCTTGCCGCCATCATGGGTGTTGGCGGTGGATTTATCATGGTGCCCGTCATGGTTTATTTGTTGAGAATGCCCATGCATGTAGTGGTAGGAACCAGCTTGTTTCAGATACTTTTCACCTGTGTTGATGTTACCATTATGCAGGCATATGCCAACCACACAGTGGATTTTGTTTTGGCCCTCTTACTCCTTCTTGGCTCCACAATAGGGGCACAGATAGGAACAAGCATTAATAAACGCCTTAAAGGTGACCAGATAAAGATCTTGTTGGCTAGCCTTGTGCTTCTGGTCTGTGTCAAGATGCTCTATGGATTGCTAGTTCCCCCAGAGATTATGGTTGCACTGAAAGGAGGACACTAAAAATGAAAGTATCAAGCAAATGTATTAAGAAGCACTTTGTCTTCTTAGTATTTCTTTCCCTAAGCGTTTTTTTAATAAGTAACTGGGCTTTCGCATCTCAAGAAAACCTGAAATTAGAGTTGAATCCAAGTCATATAAATATTGGTACATTTTATAATGGCACTAAAGTCATAGCAAAGGGAAAGATACCAGCCGGCACCGAGGTAGTATTAAGAATTAGCGGTCATTACACTGAACTTCATCTAAAAAAGAAAGGAAAGATAGCAGGGCTTCTGTGGATGAATATCGGCGATGTGACAGTAGGAAATGTGCCCGAGGTTTTCATGGTGGTTTGTTCTCAAAATATGAAGGACAGGATAGACGACCCAGAGTTAAACCTTGGTTATAAATATCTGGAAAAGATGATGACCATAGAGCCAGAGGGTGAAGACAAAGGTTTTATCTTTAAAGAATTTGTAAAATTGCAGGAAAAATCCGGTACCTATGGAATTTTCAGTGGCAATGTGAAATATACAGGTGAAAGTGACGGCCTCAAAACATTTGAGGCAACAATTCCTGTTCCGCCAAAAATGAAACAGGGAGAATATAAGGTAGAGGCATTTGCAGTAAGGGGCAAAGAAATAATTAAATCCTCGGCCCAGGAGCTAAATTTGAAACAGGTTGGATTCCCGGCCCTTGTATCAAAACTTGCCTTTGGCTATTCTCTAATATACGGTATTGGTGCTGTAATTATAGCAATCTTTGCCGGTCTCCTGATGGGACTACTCTTTAAAGGGGGAGGTTCCCATTAATGCCTAGATCAAATCGGTACAATAAATGGTGAATCTCAAACATATATTTAAAAAGATACTGGGAAAGGGCGGCACCGATGAAGGCCGCCCTTTTTCTTATTTATTCCAGGTTTTCCAGCAGATTTTGACGTTGAACAACAAGATCCTGGATAAGATAGCAGAAGCCAATGAGAAGCTTGGAGGTGAATATGTCTTTGACATAAGGTTTATTGAACAGTTTGTGGAAAGCATATCAAAGGATGTCCAACAGTTGATCTTTTCAATGAATGAAATGGTGCCTGGGCGATATGAAGGCCTTTTTGAGGCATACAAGGCAATAGAGCTCGATATCCAGGCTATAATGGCTGGCCAATATATTGGAGCAAAAACCCATGTATTGCATTTCGATGATGTTGAAAAGGGAGATGAAGATTCAATTGGTCCTAAAAATGCCTCGTTATGTCTTCTAAAAAAAGAACTCTCTTTAAATATCCCGGAAGGGTTTGCCATAACCTTTTATGCATATAAGGATTTTTTGTCTCAGAATGGACTTGAAGAAAAGATTCATGAGATAATGAATGAATGGGAAAAAGGACGGTATAGTACTAAAGAAGCAAGTCGAATGATTCAATCTGAAATACTTTCATCACCCATCCCTTCAAATTTGAAACACTCCATAAGCGACGCCTTGGCAATTCTCAGAAAAAAGATAGGTAAACATTCACTTTTGGCTGTGCGCAGCAGTGCATGGGGAGAAGACAGTGAGCATTCTTTTGCAGGCCTCTATGACAGTGTCGTGGGCGTGAATGATAATGGCATATATGATGCATATAAGAAGGTAATAGCAAGTACCTTTCATTCAAAAGTCATGGAATATAGACGACAGATTGGGTTCAAAGAGGATGAAATACTCATGGCCGTGGGATGCGAACAGTTAATAGAACCTGAAGTTAGCGGAATAATTTATACGCTCAATCCTAATGAACCCAGTTGTGAGAACATGATCATCAACTCCACATGGGGATTAGGGGGGATACTGGTATCTGGTAAGACCACTGGAGATATGTTTTTCATCAACAGAGAAAGCAGGGAAATTGTGGGACTTGAAATAGCCTGGAAAGAGAAAAAAAAGGTGATAAAAAGGGATGGATCTTTCGAATATGTGGAGGTTGAAGACAACCGCAAAGAGATCCCATCCCTTTCCAAAGAACAAATTAAAAGGCTTGCCAAAACCGCAGTAACAATTGAACGATTCTTTAAAAAGCCCCAGGATATAGAATTTGCAATTGACAAGTCTGGTGAAATCATAATCTTACAGTCCAGGCCCCTTAAGATCAGGGAAAAGATTAAAACAAGCCAGCTGGATATCACTCACCTTGATAAAAGATATCAAATTCTCATAAAAAACTCAGGGCACACAGCCCAAGAAGGTGTCGGCATTGGCCCAGTTTATATATGCGCTGGCGATCACGTTTTAGATGACTTTCCAACTGGTGCCATAGCAGTTGCAAAATACGCTTCTCCAAGGCTTGCAAGGATTGTCCCAAGGGCTTCTGGCATAATTACTGAGATAGGTTCAGTTGCCGGTCACCTGGCCACCATATGCAGGGAATACGGCCTTCCTGCCGTATTCAATGTAAAAAATGCAATTGAAATCTTGGAGGATCAGGGCCAGATTACCCTGGATGCCACAGAAAAAACCGTTTATAAGGGCAAGGTAAAAGAGTTATTTTATTATACCTTGTCACAGGAGCCCATAGAAGAGTCCTATGAATACCGTCTTCTTAGACGGATCTTAAGAAAGATCGAACCACTTAACCTGGTGGATCCAAATTCGCCAAAGTTCAGGCCCGAAACGTGTAAAACATTTCATGATATAACCCGTTTTGTCCACGAAAAGGCGGTAGAAGCCATTATTGATCTTCATTATGAGGGCATAGATCACTCCCAATCCATATCAGCAAGGATGAAATGGGATATTCCATTAGACCTTGTAGTCATAGACATTGGCGGTGGGCTTGACGAAGAATCATTGAAAGTTGGAGTGGCACGCCCAGAAGATGTTCTTTCAATACCCATGCAAGGACTTATGCAAGGTTTGAGATGTCCAGGAGCATGGGACAATGATCCTATGTCAGTGGATGTTTCAAGTTTTATGTCAAGTTTAACCCGAACTTTTTCTGCTGAACATGCTGACCCTAAAATGGTTGGCCAGAATTTAGCTGTATTAAGCAAACACTATGTCAATTTGAGTCTTAGAC
Source organism: Deltaproteobacteria bacterium (assembly GCA_026991135.1). Classification (GTDB taxonomy): domain Bacteria; phylum Desulfobacterota; class Dissulfuribacteria; order Dissulfuribacterales; family QOAL01; genus JAADCZ01. The sequence continues at coordinate 39,141 of JALXCD010000129.1, forward strand.
TTGGTTACCATTTTACAATGGTAGATAGTTATGTCTCACAAAATGTGATTGAAAACTATATTTATTTTCGTTTTTTTGGCGGGGTCACTGATCTTAAACGAAGGTCCAGAAGGGCTAAATTGATTAGTGATATCTTAAGCTTTTATGATTTCAGGGTAGAGACCAGAGGAGATTTAGTAGTTGCTCGGCTAAAACGATTTGGGCAGGAAGACACACTTAGACGTCTTTATCTGGTTGGTATTTTAATAGGATTTACCCGTCAGCTTGATGTATTAATGGTTTCTGACGAGCACGTAAGCCAATTTGCAAAAAAAATTATCGAATTGATGGAGGGGGAAAATGGACAAAGAGAAGATAAAAATTTTGATTCTTGATGACGAACCCATAGTTACCAAACGTCTAAAACCTGCCCTAGAAAAAAAGGGATATGAGGTAGAAACCTTTACCCAGAGTAGCTCTGCCCTAAAAAGAATTCAGGAAGAGAGATTTGATATAGTAATTACAGATCTTAAGATGGAAGGGCTTAGTGGAATGGAATTTCTTGAAAAGGTCAAGGAAAAGTGGCCACAAACTGAGGTCATAGTGATTACAGGTTTTGCTACCATGGAAACTGCAAAAGAATCCTTTAAAAAGGGCGTCTTTGACTTTCTGGCAAAACCATTCAAGCTAGGAGAAATTATAGATATTGTGGCCAAGGCCGTTGATCATTTGAAGGGTAAAGAAGCTTCTAAATAATTTCTTTTGATGGGAGACGACTAATGGCAAGAGCGTTACTCTATTTAGACGAAAACTTGGCCTCAAGCATTGCCCTTAGATATATAGATTACTTAAGCACTATGATACAACTGACTCCATTCATAATTCATGTTGTCGTACCTGAAGAGAAGGAACAGGCAGGCACAGGATGGGTACGCCGCACCTGGGAAAGTGGTATGATTGAATCGGGAAAGGCCACCATTTCAAGGCTTCTTAAGACAGAAAAAGTTAAATGTGCATTTGGCGGCACCCCGAAGATAAAGATAGGCAACAAAGATGATGAGATACTGGAAGAGCTAAGGATCACTTCATACGATTTCTTTGCTGAAGGACACCTACCTACTTCTCGAAGTCAGGACTTTCACGACTTATTAGATTCAGAGCTCTATATAAAAGCCCCGTGTTCAATAATGTGCATTAAAAATCTGTCGGTGTCAAAGACAGTGGGTATCCTCCTTGGAAATGGTGTCGAGCCGGAAACAGTGGTGTCTGAATTGAAAAAAATATGGGACAACTCGGTAATGGATATAGATTTGATTTATTACACGTTTAAAGATTCAGACAATCTAGAATTTCTTGAAAGATCACATGCAAGCAATTTACTTAATGAAACTGAAGAGTTACTTAAAAAAGGAGAGCTTCCTTGCTCAAACATCCATGTTATCGCTGGAACACCGGAAGCGGCTGGTGATTTTCTTATAAATTATGCATTCATAGCCTCTAGTTTCCCACCTAAAAAGTCACTGGTAGCTGAAGTCCTAGCCTATACACCAAATTCAGTATTTTTATGCAAAGGTAAAAAGAGTAGAAAAAAGGGGACGGAGGCTTAATATGCGTATATTAGGAGCACTAGACAGCAATATATATAGCTATAGAGCACTTGAAGACCTGGCAAATCTTTGTGCGAACACCTGGGCAGATGTAACGCTATTGATGCTGGCAGAAGAAAAACCAAAGCAAATAAAAAATGAAGACGTCCTTATTTCACTGGCCCAAAAATTCGTGGAAAAGACCGGTGGTGATCAAGGGCCGTATCACCTGCCGGATAATGTAAATTTTAGATTACAAAGTGATGGTTCCAAGACCTTTGTCTCACCTGGAAAAAAAGAGCTTATTTTAAGGATTCGAACAGGAGATTATGCCAAAGAAATACTGGAAGAGGCCCGGGAAATTGATAGCGATCTCATTGTCTTGGGATGCTCAAAAGGAATGGAGTGTGAGTGGGAAGGTATTCTGGGTCTTCCAAAGCAGATTGCTAGAGACGCAACATGTTCTGTTTTGGTGATTAAAGATACCACAAGGCCCAGTCAAATTATCTCTTTTTTAGATCAAAGCAATGTCAGTCAGGAATCGTTAGAACTCATAAATCAAATGGTGACAATCCACCATGCAGGGCTAAAAATTGTAGGACTAATGGGAGAAAAAGGCATAGTAGAAAAGGAAGATGTTCAGCGTAAGATGCTTGATATTATAAGTTATTATAATGAAAAGGGCATACATGCATGGATTACATTTATCGAAAAGTCCTCAATAGAAGATTATGTTGCCAATGCCACACACGAAGGGATGGTAGCCCTTTGGATTGGCAAAAAATCATTTTTCTCAAGGATATTTTCAAGGGATCTTTTGGGAAAACTTATTGAATATGCAAGATCATCAATTTTAATACTTAGATAGTAAAATGCTTAAATACTCCACTCATATTGATGGCCCTGGCCGGATATTCAGACATTTTAGAAAGATATTAGACCTAAACAATCGTATCCTCGAAGAAATATCAGAAGCAGAACGGATCTTAAGTGGAAGCTATCTTTTTGACAGTGCCTATCTAAATTCATTTGTTACCAAAATCACAGAAGATGCACGAGAGGTTATCTATAATCTAAATGTCCTTTCTGAAGGTAAGTTTTTAATCCTTTACGACCGGCTAGATGAGATCAAACAAACGCTTGATGACATAATAGCTGGAGGTGTTGGGCCCTATGGCGAGGCCATAACCATTGATTACCATCAAGTAAAAAGGGATTTTGACGAGATTGTAGGGGCTAAGAATGCAAATCTTGGAGAACTCTTAAACAGTTTCCAGGTCAAGATTCCTGATGGTTTTGCCGTAACCGTTAAGGCCTACAGGTTGTTCCTAAATTCAAATGATATCATAGACAAGGTTAAAACAGTCTATAAAAAATACCATGACAAAAAAGAGGACCTTAAAAAAGAGTTAAAGACCATATTTAATGAAGCAAAGGTTCCAGAAGAGGTCAAGGACTCCATAAAAGGGGCCATAAAAAGGCTATATAAACGGATAGGTAAAAAGGTGCCACTTGTGGTTAGAAGTAGTGCTGTGGGTGAAGATGCCGAACGGAGCTTTGCAGGCCAGTTCACATCTATTTTGAATGTATCCCCAGAAGATGTCTTTTCGGCATACAAACAGGTAATCATGGGGCGTTTTTTGCCAGAAGGCATGGATTACATAGGAGATGATGTGGACTTTGACCAAGTACCCATGTCAGTGGGGATACAGGAGATGATTCATGCGACTGTTTCAGGCGTTGCATATTCAGTGGACCCAGTGGGTCGCTTTAAGGAAGGTTTGGTAATTTCTGCTGTTGAAGGTCTAGGAGAAGTTCTGGTGTCTGGTGAATCGACAGGAGAACAATATGTCCTTGACAGAAATTATCCATTTGACCCCATCTCATCCAAAATTGTACCAAAGGATATCTCAGCCACTCTTCCGCATGGGGATAGCCCTTTAGATATTACTGAAAGCGGATTAAAAAGAGGCTCTTCTTTGTTGAATATGTCAGATCTTAAGGCCATAGCAGAGATTTCCATGTTATGCGAAAAGGCCTTTGGAACACCGAGAGATATAGAATGGGCCTTAGATGAAAATGGCGACTTAGTTATACTTCAAAATAGACAATTATCTGTAAGCCCAGGCCAATCCCAGGAGTCATTGAAAAATATAGATGAACTCCTTAGCCGCTTTCCTGTCCTTATGGAGGGTATCGGGCAAACAGCCCAATCAGGGGTTGCCTCTGGCCGGGTGGTACACGTAAATCCAGATGATGAACCAGATCGGCTTCCAATAGGTGCAATAGCTGTGGCTCATTACGCCCACCCTGGTTTAAGCCGAATACTCAGACGGGCTGGAGCCATTATCACAGATATTGGAAGCGCTACAGGGCATCTGGCAACAATTGCTAGAGAATACAGGGTGCCTGCTATTTTTGGCACTGAAATGGCCACGAGCATCCTTAAGGAAGGAATGGAAGTCACTGTAGATGCCGATGATCGAAAGGTTTACAAAGGAATAATAAAAGAGCTAGTGGAAATAGAATCAAGGCGTCAGTGGGAGTATCTGGAAGAGCCTGAATTCAAGACACTTAGGCGGATCTTAAGCCATATTGCGCCCCTTTATCTCACAGACCCATCATCTGCACAATTTAGCCCTGAAAATTGTAAAACCATCCATGATATCATTCACTTCAGCCACGAAAAGGCAGTGGAAGCCTTGATCCATCAATTTTCGTCTAAAAAAGGCATCTCTAAAGAAAAAATCTATGAACTGGATATCTCCATTCCAATAAGGATAAAGGTTGTGGATATTGGAGGAGGAGTTAGCCCGTCGGATAGCGATGTGAACAAGGTCACTACAGATAGTATCTTGAGCCGGCCTTTTTCGGCCCTTCTTCGTGGGCTTTTGAGAAAAGATGCCTGGGATAGGGAACCAGTTCCTTTTGGACTGGGCGATCTTTTTTCAAGTATGATGCGCCCTATGAGTACCCTTACAAATCCTCCAGAATATGCAGGCGACAATCTAGCCATTATAGCCGAAGATTACATGAACCTCAGTCTTCTTCTTGGTTACCACTTTAATGTAATTGACTCTTATGTTTCTGGTGACCCGGATAACAATCACATCTATTTCCGATTTGCAGGGGGATTTGCCCAAGAATCCAAGAGAAAGAAAAGAGCAGAATTGATTAGGTGGATACTTGAGGCATTGGGATTTAAGGCTGATATTAATGGAGACTTAGTCATTGGGAAATTAAAGGGGGTTGATGACGCCCATCTCCTGTCGCTTTTGGAGCAGGTGGGAGCACTTATTGCGTTTACCAGGCAGTTGGATGTAAGAATGGCCGATGAAGAGTCTGTTGAAAGATTCTTTAAACGCTTTTTTGCCATGTACAGT
>JALXCD010000130.1 GCA_026991135.1 Deltaproteobacteria bacterium
TGACTATTTACCATAAAATAATCCCAACTGCCGCTAAAGGAGAACGTCAAGATCCAACCTATCCGTATTAAGGCCATAGGTATAAGTCAATTTTTTCAGTTGCCATTCAATGTGGCTTTAGCAAGAAGGCTGCCCTTATTTTTTTTAAGGCTTTATCTTTATTTTTGGGGCCTAATTTATCTACTTTTAAGGATAAAGACATGCCAAGCCATCTGTATTTGTCTTTCTTATATACATAAATCAGGAAGAGAGAGTTCTTGTTTTGTTCTCGATTTCATTAAATCTGTTTTCGGTATATTTGAGCATTATCTTGAAAAACTGGTTATGGCTTACAAGGACCTTGATGAGGTTAGTTGTTATCTAAAGAAAAGGCTTCAAGTAGAAAATAAAGGATTCCTTGATGAACTTGTCAGAAGTGGTAAGGGGGCAATTCTTGTTACAGGCCATTTTGGTGCAGTGGAATATCTGCCGTTATCTCTTGCTTTAAATGGCTACAAGGTAGCAATGATTTGTAAGTTTAAGACAAAAACTCTAAAGAAGGCCCTTAAAGAAAGGGCCTCTTTTTTTGGAGTAAAATTGATAGATGCTAGTGAACCAGGAGTCGTATTTAAGGCAATTTCCGCTATAAAAGAAGGCCGGTTTCTTATTACAGAATGCGATGAATTTTCCCAATGGCGTTTTCACAAGACACAAAGGGTCAGGGTGTTTGGACAACTGGTTCCAAGGGATAGGACTCTAGATTTTTTTGTAAAAAAGGCCAAGGTCCCAACATTTTTAACGCTTATGAGACGCGAAGGATCGGGTTTTAAATTGGTAGTTGAGCCAATACCTCCGGAAACATCAGCTTCAGTATCTGTTATGGCCTGGAAGAAACTTGAAAAACACATTTTATCTTTTCCTTTTCAGTGGTATCAAATAAAAGGAGCAGCCAAGTTTTTGATGGAGAATAAAATTGAAGGGGAATCTTTGCATAAAGAAGGTAAAAATATTTCAGATAAGGATACCATTTTCAGTCCAAGTTTCACATAATCTTGCAAACAGGGAAGAAAGCAAGGGTTTCCTAGTTGAAATAACTGCTCAAGATGGCCTTTGTGGGTATGGCGAAGGTACCCCTAGGCGTTATGTGACAGGGGAAGGGATGGAAGAGTCCCTTTTGGTTTTAAAAAGGCTAGGAGAATTTATTATTGAAAAAGATATTGGGAAAAAAGAGGTATTTTTTGAGTTGCTTCATGGGTTGAGAAATAAATTTGCCTCTAGCCCTTCAGCCCTTTGTGGCTTTGAAATAGCCCTTTTTGACCTCTTTTCAAAGGCCAATGAAGTTCCTATATGGAAACTCTTAGTTGATCATCCTAAGTGCAAAGAAATTTCTTATTCGTCCATTCTCCCACTACTTTCTAAAGAGGCAAGGATATCCATCATTGAGCTAACAAAAAAGTATAAGATATTGCAGATAAAGGCAAAGGCATCTGGGATATCGGAAACAATTGATGTGATTTCAGAAATAAAAAATACCCTGGGTAATAATGCAGAAATTAGGATAGATGCAAATGGTGCCTTTAGCCCCGAAGAAGCCATATTATTAATAAATGAATTAAAGACGAGAGGTCTATCAATTCTTTTTTTTGAACAGCCCTGTGATAAAAAAGACCTTTATGGCCTTAAAAAGGTAGAAGAAAAAACAGATGTCTTTGTTATAGCCGATGAATCCTTCTGTAATAAGGGAGACCTAGAAAATATAATTGAAAAAGGGATTTGCAAGGGAATCAATGTAAGACTATCCAAATGTGGAGGGCTGCTAAACTCTATAGAACTTGTCAAAATGGCCAATGAGGCAGGGCTTTTTTGCCAGTTAGGCTGCCATGTTGGTGAAACGTCTATTCTTGCGTCTGCAGGAAGACATCTTGCTGCGGCCTGTGGGCCTTTTACTATTACAGAGGGCTGCTATTCTCAGTTTTTACTAAAAGATGATCTGGTTAAAGAGAGGCTTGCCTTTGGTAAATATGGAAAGGCCGCTATCCCGCTGGAGCCTGGCTTGGGAGTTCAAGTAGATAAATATCTCATTGAAAAAAATTGCCAAAGTGTTTGGGAGATAAGTTCTTAAAAAGTTGGATTTTAAATTTCAATGCCTTAGTGTTTTAAGGATATTATAACTTCTTCTTTGAATTTTGTTTTTTTACAAGAAGGAGGGTAAAATATGAGGGGTTTTTACCATCCCATTTTTTAATGTCTGTGGTTAAAGATTCATCCTTAAGACCAATATTTCTTGCTCCAAAGCCTTTTTCAATAAGTTCTCTTTTTTCTAGGAGTCTTAGAATTGAATCATAGTGCCTATATGCCTTAAGAATCACAATATTATCACAGGTATCAATTACATTTTTTAGCTCCCTTTCGCCTTTGGCTCCAGATATGATTACTAAAGACTCTTCTCCTTCAGATAGGGGTATTTTGAGCCTTGCAGCTGCTGCCTGAAAAGACGTTATCCCAGGTATTATCTCTATTTGTGCATTTGGTTCCTTTTTTGAAATAAACCTATGAAGATAAGTAAAAGTCGAATAAGTCGATGGATCTCCAAGGGTTATAAAGGCAACATCGATGTTTTTTTTAAGATGCCCTAGAACTGTATCTGAATTTTCATTCCAGGCCCTTTTAAGAAGGCCTTTGTTCCTTGTCATTGGGAAGTGGAGGGGGATTATCTTCTGGTCAGGCGATAAAATATCTTTTACAATTTCGAGGGCAAGGCTCTTGGTGGATTTACCTGACGTCGCTGAAAAAATAACCCCAACTTCATTTAAGATCCTTTGGGCCTTTAAGGTTAAAAGTTCGGGGTCCCCAGGGCCAACTCCAACGCCATAAAGGGTTCCCATTCTTACAGTCTTTTTTAATGAATCAGTCATTGGTCCTATTTTTGGGGAAAATTTTGTACAAATATTCTCTTAGGGTCTTTACAGCTTTAACAGATCTTGGAGTTGGCCTTGAAAATAAAAATTCATCAACTATTAATATCCGTCCATTTTTAACAGCCATAATGGTGGAAAAGTTTGGCCTTTTTGTGGGCGGTGTTTCCAAATGATTCATAGGGCCTTTCTGGATTATATAGACGTCGGGAGAAAGCGAGATGATGGCCTCTAGGGAAAGCTTAACGAGCTTTTTATCTTTTTTTACTGGATTGATACCCCCTGCCATGTTGATAATGTCTGTTACAAAGTTTTTCTCTCCCGCAACCAGAAGGCTTGGATAGCTTACTTCAAAGATTACTTTAGGCCTTTTTGAAAGGGGTAAGCTCTTTCTGATTTGAAAAAGTTGTTTTTTAAGCATTTCTATTTTATGTAATGCCCCTTTTTCATCGCCGCATAGTATTCCTATCCGTTTCATTTCAGAAAACAGGGAATCAAAGTCAACAGGATTAAAAATTGCCACAGGGATCGACATGGCCCTTAATTTTTCCACAATTATCTGGCTTCCTGGCCTTACGGACCCTTGAATGACAAGGTCTGGTTTAAGCCCAAGTATTATCTCTAGATTTGGCCGCATGTGTGTTCCAACCTTTGTTTTCTGTTGAACTTCCCTTGGCCACCGGTCTCTTTTGGTTACTCCCACAAGCCTCTCACAAAAACCAAGGGCACAGACCGTTTCTGTAATTCCGCCATAAAGGCTTACTATCCTCAGGGCGGGTCTTTTAAGCATTACTTTGTAGCCGGTATCATCAATTATAGTTATTTTTGAAAATGCAATATTGGATAAAGAAAAAATGATTGCAATTGATAAAATGAATATCCTAAAATTCATTCCAGACATCACATGCTCCTAAAACAAAAAACCCGAATCCACAAAGGATTCGGGTGCCCGCACATCCCAATTTCCCTTCTTGTTACCTGGTCTTGGCCTTGGCAAGACAGGTAAACTGTCTTATCCTCGGTATCCTGACTTGTGGATCAACCTACTTCCTGGGCCTTCCCATCACCAAATGGTAACAGTGGCATATTCCAGGTTTCGTCCCCACTCACAGTGGCGGGCCCGTTCTGGATTTTCACCAGATTCCCAGTAGGATAAGATAAGGGCATTTTATAACTAAATTGTCATACGTCAACTTAGATTGACTGCGATTTCCTTAAAAAAACGTGGGTCATGGGTTGTCTCATGAATTCCCTTTATTTCTTTAAGGGCGTCTTGAATTTTTTTCAGTACATGGGCCTTTCCTTGCTCTGAGATTGAGATTTCTTTAAACATTGGTTCAAGGAGTTCTTTTGTATCCTTGACAATAAAGTTTTGGATATCTATGGAATCTAGTTTTCCTTTAAGTCTTTTTATTTCATCTTTTTGAAGGGGTTTAAACATAAACTTTGCTTCCAAAAACAATCTGCAAAATGCCGTTGAAAGGGCAATATCTGCTGATAATTCTTCAAAGGCAAGGAGGTTTGTATTTTTAAAATCAATTTCTTTCTGCCATGTTTCAAAGGGTGGCGACAAAAAGTATGCTATTCTTTTCCAGTCTTCCGAAAGGGTTATTATATCTTTAAGCTTTTTAAGGTCTGAAAGGGAGCAAATGGGGCTTGGATTCCTTTCATCTTTTAAAAAAAGTGGCGGTCTCTTTGATGCCTCTTCAAGCATATCTTTAAGATGGTGGGGTAAGAGGTCAAAGGCCCTGTCCTTTTTTAGTTCCCTTGCCCTTGAGCTTATTGGAAGAAGAATTTTACTTGAAAGTCTTACAATTTCTTCAACAAAGTGGGTCAAAAGTGCCTCTTCAGGGGAGATATTAAGCTCCTTAGACAAATACTCAAGGCCGAGATTCAAAAGAGAAAAGGTCTTTTTCAAGGCATTCTTAAGCTGATCCGGATCATCAAGATCGGTCATGTCCACCATCAATACCTTGTTGGCCACGCCTGTGATTTCCCTTATGATCCTTTCTACAAATCTGTTTCCTGCTATTTTTCTAAAGACAGGCTCTAGCACAGGATAATCGTTTATGTACAGCGTTGGTACAAAGGCCGGAAGTTCCAGATTCAGTGGCAGTTTGGAAATTGGAGAATTCTTAAGATCGATACGATGCATCTGGCCTATTTCTATCGGTACATATATATTTAAGGAATCGTAATAGTCTGGTATTCCAAAATCTCCTATACGTCCACATCTCAACCTGTATGCAGTTTCAAGGTTTGAGCTTGGAGTTTCCCAGAGCATGGTTTCAAATATATCTCGATAGTAGCCATCTGATATTCCCAGAATGTGGGTAATCAAATTTGCAAAAAGCGGGGCAAGCTTTTGTTTTTTAAAGGCGATATAGTAACAATTATCAAGGGTAAAGGGAGGAAGTGTGTCCTTGGCCTCCTGAATATCCATGTCGTCAGGCCTTTTAACCACTTGAATAAATTCATTAAAGACTGCCGGAAATAGCCAGGGGTCTTTTTTAAGAATCCATTTAAGCCACCTTTCTAGGGCATCAACGGATAGCTCAAAAAGTATTAAAAGCCATGCAGCTATCTTTTCTGGTCTTAGTTCTGCTTTATGCCACCAGTCTAAATCGAATATAAATTGGAGTTGTTCAGGGGTGACAAGGTTGAGGATTGGCCCTGAATCCTCTATGCCTGTGGATTTAATTGTCCAAAAGAGTTCTTCAACAGGCATTGAGGCCACTATTTCTGCTGCCTTTTCCGAGGCAATTATTAGTTCATGCCTTTTTTCCCAAGGGCTTGAAAGTATGTAGCTAATTTGTTCCTGGATTGGAAGCGTATTAATAAATTCTGGTTCCTTTGGGGTGATATTCTTCTTTCCTTTTAACCTCAAGTTATTTTCCATATGACCGATAATAAGAACAACACCATTTTATTGTTGCCATTACTGGTAATTTTTGCTTTTTAGAGGGTAATCATACTTAGATTTGGATACAAGTGGGAATTTTTCAAAATGGATAGAGGAGAGAAGGAGAATAAAATAAGGATCCTCATTGCAGAAGATGAAAAAAACATAGGGGATCTTTTACTTGAATTATTGGAGCAAGAAGGACGAGAAATAGTCCTGGTTCAAAATGGTCTTGAGGCAATAGATAAGTTGCGAAAGGGGCCATTTGATCTTTTGATTACAGATCTTATGATGCCAGAGGTGGACGGGATGGAGGTGCTTCATGAGGCCAAAAAACTTCACCCCAAGATTATGGCCATAATTATCACCGGATATGCCTCTTTGGAGACTGCCATTCAGGCGGTAAAGGAAGGTGCCTATGACTATTTGAGAAAGCCCTTCAGATTGGAAGAGCTAAAGATAAGTGTGGATAATGCATGTGAAAAGATAAGGCTTCAAAGGGAAAATGAAAGGCTATTGGAGTATGTAAAAAAGGTGAAATTAGAAAGGCCTTCAGAGGTAGATGGAGCACTTAAGTCTGATGCAGATGATACAGCAGATTCAGGAGATCTAGGTAAAACACAAAAGGCCCTTTTTGGTCCTGAATGGTTTACTCCATACTTTTTTCAAAATGGGCATAACAATATAGACAGGGAAAAAGTTATTGGTGAAATCGAGCGTTTGGCCAAATTGAAAGCTCAAGGTGTTATAACCAACGATGAGTTTGAGCTTCTAAAAAAGAAGCTTTTTGAAAATATCCTATAATTAAAATGTCCATTAAAACATTCTCAGATAAAAACAAAGGCCATGTAGATCATGGGAAAAAGGTTAAAAAGAATTGGAAGGTCTTGGTCATAGATGATGACCCAACTATAGTCAATACTCTTGAATCCTACCTAAAGTTCAAAAAGGAATATGAGGTTCTAAAGGCCTTTAATGCCTATGAAGGTCTTGCCATTATTGAACAGGTACCAAGTGTGGATCTGGTCTTTGTAGATATCAATATGCCTGGCATGAATGGCATAGAACTAGTAAAAAAATTGAAAACAAAGGATAGAACCATAGTTTGTGCCATCATTACCGGGCAGCCGTCAATGGATATTATTATAGAGGCCATGAGGTCAGGTGCCTCAGATTTTCTTTCAAAGCCATTTAAGTTTGATCAATTTCAGGTGGCAGTTCAGCGGATGATTAAAGAGAGAAGCATACTCCTTGAAAATGAGTTTCTTACAGAAGAGGTAAAGATTAAACGAACCCTGGAACAGATGAATCTCAAGCTTGAAAAGAAAATAAGAGAGCAGACTATTCTCTTTTCCATTAGCGAGACCCTGTCAAAGACAAGAAATACTGCGGATATGTATCAGACCCTGGTTGAACTTGGAGCAAAGCTTCTTGATGCAAGGCAGGCAGTACTGTGGATAAAGAGTGAAGATTCAAAATTCCTTGAGCTTGTGGCGTCAATTGGTCCCTTTGATGCAAAATATGAAAAGATTGATATAAGTTCATCTTCCCATCCAGCAGTTAAGGTTGTAAAAGAGGGCATACCCATAATTAGTTCAGGCAAAGGTCAAAGACAAAGGGTTACGGACTCCTATCTTCTGGTCCCTTTTAGAATAAGAGAGGAACTTATTGGTGTTCTTGGAATAACAGGTCCCTATCCCCAAGGAACCTCCGGGGAAGAGGCGCTTTTTTTGCTTCATATCCTTTCAGAAAGGGCCAGCCTTACGGTTGAAAACCTTCTTCTTTATGACAGCCTTTTTATGAATCTTCATGCCACCTTGCGTGCCCTTGTAAGAAGCCTTGAAGCCAAAGATCCATATACTAAACTTCATTCAGAAAGGGTTACCGAGTATGCCCTTACTATTGCCAGGCAAATGAAATGTAATGATGAGGAAATGGAATCCTTGACCTTTGCTGGCCATCTACACGACATTGGAAAGATAGGCATAAGAGATCAGATCCTTATGAAGCCTGGAAAGTTAACAGACGAGGAATACGAGATAATTAAGACACATCCAGTCATTGGAGCTGAAATTGTCGGCCATTTGGGCCTTTTAAAGACAGAAACTGCCATTATCAGACATCATCATGAGAGATGGGATGGACGGGGCTATCCAGACGGACTAAGAAAAAGGGATATTCCAAAGCTTAGCCGCATACTTGCAGTTGCGGATACCTTCGATGCCATTACATCCAGAAGGCCTTACAGGGATGCAAAGACAGTAGAGTTTGCAGTCAACGAAATTGACAGAAATTCGGGAAGTCAATTTGACCCCGATGTGGTGATGGCCTTTTTACAAAGCTACAAAACATTTCCTCAAATAAATTAATTTTTTAACATTTAACAATTTATTCTTTTTTAAATTCCCTATTCGTTATAAATTAAAAAAGAATCTTATATAAAGGGAAATATTGGGAGCAGGACAGAAAATGGATAGGGATATTAATATCACTGATGCCTTCCTTGAGTTATTTAAAGAGAGTCTAATTGGTAAAAATGCCAAGGGAATTGTCCACAACATGAACAGTCCGTTGCAAGTTCTGTCCATGCATATAGAGCTTCTTGCAATGGATATTAAGGCCATCCAGTTACAAATTGAAGAAGAAGGTTTAACAAGTAATGCTATCTCTCAGGCAGGTGATAGGTTAAGACAAATAGATGAGATTATATCTAGGATTAATAACTTGGTAAAACTAGTTGGAGATAGAGTCAATCAATCAGAAAATCAACAAGAAGATACGCCTATAATTTTGAATCAAATAATAAATGAGATAGTTGAGTTCTGGAAATCAGATCTATTTTTTAAGCATAAGGTCCATCTTGATTTAAAGCTCCCTGAGGCCTCACCTGTTATCCTTTCAAAGGAGTCTTTATTAAAAGATGCCCTTGATGGCCTTTTTTTTAGTTGCATTGAGAAATTAAAAGAGAATGAAACCCCGGCCCTTATGGTTGAGTTAAATGGTGAGTCAGGAGGCGAAATAGGTATTTTTTTGAGACCTCAGGGCTCAAGATTTAGCCAAGAAGAGATAAAGGATGCTATGGAACAAAATCACAGTGAAACTTCTCTTCTCACCAAAAGGCCTGCGTCCCTTGGTCTGATCTTAGCCAAAAATAAAGCCAAAGGGCTTTTTGCAACCCTACTTGTAGAACCTGAACAACTTGCCATTATTTTTCCACCTAAAGATTAATTCCCTTCCCCATTTTAATGGATAAAGAGCACCATAAAGAATGGCTTTACAATCTACTTTTGAGGGATAGATGTCTGGACTTAAAGATCCATCTAGGAAAAAGCGGGAAAAGGGAGAAAAATCCCTCCATAGACCTCAAAAAGATAAGACTTTTGGAAAGGCTCTTCCCAAAGAATGATGCCAAGAGGCTTTTTCATTTTGCATGTGATCTTTATTTAAAGGATTGTGTTACACCTCTTCAATCGATTTTGGATAAATGGATGTCAGGTGCAAAGGCCCAGGTATGTGGTGAAGACATCCCCTTTTTCAAAATAATTTCCTGGTGCCAGGACCAGGATAAAAAACAAAAAAGGGATCTTCTTGAAAAAGAGGCACAGGCCCTTTGTAGATTCCTTGCACCTTTTTGCCATTCCACATGGCAGGCAACACTTAGGGTCGTAAAAGAAGACCTCAAAAAGGGAAGCTATTTAGAATTTGTAAGGGCAAAAAGGGCTCCTTTTTTTGACAATTATCTGGAATTTTCAAGGGAATTTCTTGATGCCTCAGATGCCTTATATTTTGAGCTTGTGCCCTTATGGCTAATAAGCCTAAAAGAGCCCTTTCCCCTAGAAGAAGCAAGCCGCTATGATGCAATCTATCTACTTGGAATGCGATATGTTGATAATCTTTTCCCAAAAAAGTTTAATGGAAATAAAGGCATAACCAGTTTACTTGATAAATTTTTTAAAAGATTTCTCGATATTTCCCAGTTAAGAATTCATGTAAAAATGGGAAAGAGCCAATCCTTTTGTATCCCTTTAGAGATTCCCCAAAAGGTCCATGTCCTTATTGGGGATTTAAGGGGCTGGCTAGATCTAGAAGGGCTTTTCCACGAATTAGGTCATGCAATCTTTTTTGCCAACAACAAAAAGACACAAGACCCAATTTATAAAGATTTTTATCAATCCTATGCCCTTTGTGAATCCTTTGCCTTTCTCTTTCAGATGGTTTCAATGGAGCCCATCTTTTTAGAAAGGGTATTAGGGATAGAAGATGAAGTGGCAAATGCGTTGTCATGTCTTCATAAATTGAAATTTCTTACATTATCTAGGAGATATGGTGCAAAATTCGTCATTGAATACGAAAACTTCGCAAGGGATTTTATATCAAGGGGGCAGGAACATTATGCTAGGCTTATGAAAAGATACACCGGTTTTAGATATGGAGAAGAGACCTATCTTTTTGATCTAATGCCTGATTTTTATTCCCTTGATTACTTTTTAGCCTTTCTAGCAGCCTTTCAAATGGAAGCATATCTAAAAGCTGCCTATGGAAAAGATTGGTTTTTTAAAGACAAGGCCTCATCCTTTATTAAAGCCATTTGCAAAGAGGGTAACAGGCTCCATCTCGAGGCATTTCTAGAAAAATATTTTTCCTCGAGCCTCTCCTTTGAAGAAATTTTATCCCATCCTCACCTTAAAAATTTTTTAAACTTATATGTCAAAAAAATGGCACAAATTGTTTGACATGATTTTTACTATTTATTATGCTCGTTATTAATAACTTAGAAACTTTTTGTTTTTATTGACTTTTGTCTTTTTTAAGGTGAGGAGAGAGGGGTATGAGAAATGAAAGCGTCCTCATAGTTGATGACTCCCCAGATATAAGATTTGCAATGTCAGAAGTCCTTAAGACCAAGGGCTTTTGTGTAGAAAGTGCAAGCGATGGCCAGGAGGCAATAGACATCCTGGATACACGCTTTTTTGATATAGTTCTTACGGACTTATCCATGCCTAGAAAGAGCGGCATGGATGTCCTAAAGTTTGTCACTGAACACTCTCCTGAAACCATCTGCATAATCATAACAGGCTATGGAACCATTCAGGGGGCAGTTGAGGCATTGAAGCTAGGTGCCTACGACTACCTGTGTAAGCCAATAAAGCCTGATGAGGTAATAATTTTAATAGACAAGGCCCTTGAGATAAGAAATCTCAGGCGGGAAAATAAAAATCTCAAAAAGGAATTAAAAAACAAATACGGTTTTAAAAATATTATTGGAAGCAGCCCCGCCATGAAGGAGGTCTTTAGCCTAATCGAAAAGGTGGCAGATACAGATAGCACAGTTCTAATTACAGGGGAGAGCGGAACAGGAAAAGAGCTAATTGCCCATGCCATTCATTACGCAAGCGATAGAAAGGACAAACCCTTTATACCTGTAAATTGTGCAGCCATTCCTGAAGAGTTGCTGGAAAGTGAGCTTTTTGGCCATGAGAAAGGTGCCTTTACTCATGCAATAAAGACAAGGATAGGAAGATTCGAGCTGGCAAACAAGGGGACTATTTTCCTAGATGAGATTGGCGAAATGAGCCCTTCCCTTCAGGTAAAGCTTTTACGTGTCCTTCAAGAAAGGAAATTTGAACGTGTAGGGGGTGTTAAGACCATTTCCGTAGATATTAGGGTGGTTGCAGCAACAAACAAAGACCTAGAAACAGAGGTGAAAGAGGGCAAATTCAGGGAAGATCTATTTTACAGGCTAAATGTAATTCCAATACACATACCGCCACTCAGAGAGCGACCAAGTGATATTCCCCTTCTGGTTGATTACTTTCTGAGAAAGTATTCCAAGGACAAGGGTAGGAAGATAGAAGGTGTTTCTGAAGATGCAATGAAGATTCTCATGAAGTATGATTGGCCCGGAAATGTTAGAGAACTAGAAAATATTATTGAGCGTCTGGTAATCCTTTCAAATGGAAAGACAATCAAGAAGGAAGACCTTCCAATTCAGATTATTGAAAAGGTAGGGGCCCAGATATCAACTACCTTACCGACAGGTGAGATGGAAATTCCTGAAGAAGGGCTCAGCCTTAGTGAAGCTGTCTCAAACCTTGAAAAAACCTTGATATTAAAGGCCCTTGAAAGGACAGGGGGAATCAAGAACAGGGCTGCCAAACTTTTAAAGATGAATCGAACCACCTTGATTGAAAAAATGAAAAAGCTTGGACTTATGCCAAAATCCAAAAAGGCTGCCTAGGTGTGAAAATGAAAAGCAAGCTTGTAACCTTTTTTATCCTTCTTTTTTTGTTCTTTTTTACAAACACGCCTTTTATTTTGGCCAGTAAAAAGCCAATGGTTGCCATAAGGCCAATTAAATGTGAGAGTCAAAAATACGGCTATCTTGGTAAGGCCATAACAGAGATGCTTATAACAAGATTGTCTTCAGAGGGAATTGATTCTTTTGTAATTTTAGACAAGGACAAGGAAAAGGAGGTCTTGGAGGTATCAGATTTTCTTGTTGAAGGTGTTATTCATGAAAAGGAAAAGGCCCTCAATGCAGAATTTATTCTTAAAAAGCCAGATACAGGCAGGCTCTTAAAAAGATGGAAGATTATCTCCCCCAATCTTGAATCCTTGGCCAGAGAGACTTCTCTTTTTACTGCAAAGCTATCTGACAATATAAAAAATGCCGAAGATGTCTTAGGTGCCTTTTCAGACTTTGCCGAGACCACCCAGAAAAATAGCCAAAGTCCAATGAAGGATGAGTTTCAGATGGCAAGAATGCATCCTGATGTCCTCGTTAGGGAAAATCTTGAAAGGGATGAGGCAAAGGAGATAGAAAAGGAAAATAAAAGGATTCAGGAAGGGAAAAAACTGCAAGAAGAACAAGAGACATCTGAAGCTGTTGAAGAAGATGACGAAAACTTTATGCCAATTCCAGATGTTTACAATCCAGAAGATGACGAAATGCCAGAAGAAAGGCCAGTAAAAAAGGTCAATAAGGCACAAAAAGACCAAGATGAAGCGAGTATTCAAAATGAGTCTTCAGGGGAAAAAAGTTGGTATTCGTGGCTTTGGCCCTTTGGATCATCTAAAGAAAAGGAAGAAGCTCCAGAGCCCAAGGCACACCAATTGAAAAAGGATGAAAATAAAAAGGTAGTAGTTGTTAAGGAGACGTCTGCACTTCCTTTACCGCCTCCACCAAAGATTGATTTCAACATTCCAGAGCCTATTTCTAAAGAGGAGTTTTATGAGGAAATATCAAAGGTTGAAGTAGAACAGAGAAAAGAGAAAAAGGGAAGAAACTGGCTTTCCTGGCTCTGGCCCTTTGGAGAAGATGAAGAGGTTTTCCCGGAGCCCGAAAAGGTTGAGAGTCTTCATGAGGAAAAGGGAGCTACCGAAGGGCAGAGGGTAAGAAATGGCGGAAAAGATGTCATAAGACAGGCAATTAATAAAAAAGAAGCTTCAAACTCTAAGGAATTTTCAAAAGAACTTGAAAATATGGCAAAAAGTATAGACGCCTCAGTCCCTTCTGATCAGAATGAACTGAATAGTGAAAAGGCAATTTCCAATGCTAAGGAGGTTGAAAAAGAGCAAGTGTCCCAGGTTATTAATAATTTGTCGTCTTCTCAAATGTCGAAAAGGAAAAGCGCAGAGCCAAAGACCCTATCTGAGACTAATATCAATGAGAGTTCTAAGCCCCAATCTCAAATAAGCGGGCCGATTTGGCAGTGGAATCCTTAAAAAAATTCTAAAAATTAGAT
>JALXCD010000131.1 GCA_026991135.1 Deltaproteobacteria bacterium
ACATGCTACCATCTACAGTTGGACAACACTTGCTGAATTTCATGGAATTGACCAATTTAATCTTTTCTTAAAAGGCGATATAGAATATTACCGGTCAGATGTTGAGGGAAGAGTGGCAGTTGGTGGAAATGCAAAACTCAAAGCCTTTAGTATTGGATTAAAGGCTGACCATAATGATTACAATCTCATCGTTGGAGGAAAAATAAATGCAGGTGGGCCAGGTAATTCAGAAGGAGGCCAGGTCAATAATGGTGGAATTTTTGCTGGAGGCAATATAGACCTTCAACGAATAGGCCTTCCAGAAGGAGATATTGTTTCAAAAGGGGATGTTTCTCTTAAAGAGTTGACTGTTGAAAAGGGTGGAGTAAGGGCTGCCGGAAAGGTAGATCTAAAAAATGTGGATGTCAAAAAGGATGTTGAGGCAAGTGGCAGCGTAACCTTAACAAATTCAACTGTTCATGGAACAGTTCATTCAAACTCTTCTCCATCAATTTCTGATCCCTTTAATTTCGATGAAGTTGATCTAGCCAGTATTTCAACAGATGTCAAAAATTATTCCGGTGCATCTAATGGAATAGTGTCAGCAGGGGGGACACTTTTATTAGACTGTGATGATATTTCGATATGTTATTTCAATTTGACAAAAGCTGAGATCGAAAATGCTGGACTCTTTAAAATAAATGCTAAATCCAATGCCACTGTAGTAATTAATGTTGACGGAAGCAGTAACAGCACACTTGAAATTGCCAATAAAGGTTTTGAGCTGTCCGGAGGGATAAGATCAACCAATATTCTTTATAACCTTTATAAGTTTAACGAAATAACCATGCATAATATTGGAATTCCAGGGTCAATTTTGGCACCAGGGGCCACAATAGATTTTTTTGAAGGAAATATGGAAGGAATTCTCATGGCTAAAAATCTTATAGGCGGCTCGTGGGGAAATAATATAAGAGGCGGACAAATTAATACTCCTACTCCTGTACCTGAACCATCTACTACTATTTTGGTTGTTACAGGTTGTATCATTTTATTTCTCTTATTTTTCAGAAAAAAATATTTGCCACAGGAAATAAAATAAATAAAGATACTCTTATTTAAGAGGGTAATTTTTTGCACTGAAAAGGTAAACTTTTTTGTGAATAAAAAAATCTGCAGTGTAAATTTGAAAGATATAAGTGGATTATTTTTAGCCTTTTTATCTTTCTTGTTTTTTTTATACCTTGTTCGTCTAAATTTATCACTTTCTGACCAATTTAAGCTAGGGTTTCTCATCACTGTTCTTGTTTTACTTTTAATTAGACTTCCAGTTTCATCCAATACATTTGTAAGGGTGGTAATCTTTTTATTAGGCGGCTTTCTGGCAATCCGTTATTTATATTGGCGTTCTACAACTACCCTTGTATTCACAAATATTTTCGATTTCATTCCAATGATACTCTTATATTTGGCAGAATTTTATAGTATCACAGCCTTTATTACAGGTCTTTTTGTTAATGTGATGCCTCTGTCTCGAGAGCGGGCTGCCAAATTGAATACCAGTGAACTTCCATTTGTAGATATACTGATCCCAACGTACAATGAAGCTTTAAATGTTGTAAGAATAACTTCCATTGGAGCAAGTCTTATAGATTATCCTAAGAACAAATTTGCAATACACATACTCGATGATGGTTCAACAGATGAAAAAATCAATTCTCTAAATCCTCAAGTTCGCAATAATGCCCGTATAAGAAGGAAGATATTTAAAAACTTTTGTGACGAATATGGCCTTTTTTATAGAACCAGAAAAGATAATTCACATGCTAAGGCTGGCAATTTAAATGCTGCACTGCCGCATTGCAAAGGAGACCTTCTTCTTGTCTTAGATTGTGATCATGTCCCCACAAGAGATATTCTTAAAAGACTTGTTGGTTTTTTTCAACGAGATCCAAAACTATTTCTTGTTCAAACCCCGCATTTTATGATCAATGCTAACCCTGTAGAAAAAAACCTTGGCCTTTTTGCAGATGCACCATCTGAAAATGAAATGTTTTATGGTTACATACAAAAGGGATTGGATTTTTGGAATTCCAGCTTTTTTTGCGGATCTGCAGCACTTTTAAGAAAGAAATTCCTTCTAAAAGTAGGCGGCTTTTTGGGTGAAACAATAACAGAAGATGCTGAAACGTCCCTGGCTCTTCACAGTAAAGGTCTAAAAAGCCTCTATTTTGAATATCCTGTGACAAGTGGTTTATCTCCAGAAAGCTTTATCGATTTTATTACCCAAAGGAGCCGCTGGGCCCAGGGAATGATGCAAATTTTGTTGCTAAAAAATCCTCTTTTTAAGAAAGGATTAAAACTTTACCAAAAAATTTCATATACAAATTTAAGTGCCTTCTGGCTTTTTGGCCTTGTCCGTACAGTTTTTCTTATTGCCCCTCTACTTTATCTATTTTTCGGCTTGAGGATTTATATGGCATCTGTCCCTGATGTGATAGCCTATGCATTTCCCTTTTTAATTTCATCCTTCTTTATCAGTAACTTTCTTTTTGGAAGATTTAGGTGGCCTCTTTTTTCAGAATTATATGAGACTGCACTTTCTCTTTTTCTAGTTCCTGCAATAATTCAGGTCTTTTTAAACCCCAAAAGACCGCATTTTAAGGTCACTCCAAAGGGACAAAGCTTGGTCAAAGATTTTTTTAGCCCTATGGGCTGGCTATTTGTTGGACTACTCATTATTTGCCTTCTTGCCCTTTTTTTTGCATATTATCGTTGGATTACATTTCCCTTAGATAGAGATGTAGTAATAATTTGTACAAGTTTTGTTATCTTTCATCTAATTCTTTTAACAATGTGTTTAGGAAGCGTATATGAAAGACATCAACTAAGAAAATATCCTAGGACCTGGGCAACTGGAAAAATTAATCTTTCCTTTGAAGGGACAGAAGGTAAACTCGTTGGTGACATTACAGATCTTTCCTTGGGAGGAATGGCTGCTCAAATCAAAACCATAAACAATTACTTAAGACCAGGAAAAGAAGTTGTTATTAAAACCAAAGATAGCTATGGTAATAATTTTTCTTTTAAGGCCAAGATAATTAGAATAACAAAAAATAAATCTTTAAATCATTTTAAAGTTGCATTTCAATTTAAAATCAAAAATCCAAAGGACATAGAAAATATTATCGCATATGTATATGGAGACAGTAAACGATGGGAACTTTACCAGGCTAGAAAAAGAAAAAGTATGCCAGTTTTAAGAGGAGTAATTTATCTTATCCGCCAAGGACTTAGTGCATCTAAATTGGCGATGCGAGAAATCACCTCGATTGCAAAAGAAAAAGTAGTTCAAGTTATTGTTAAACCAAAATCAATTGTTGTTTAATTTTTAAAAGGGGAGAGGCATGAAAAAAAGACATAAAAAGGCTCTGATATCAACCCTAATTTTAGCTTTTTTACCTTTATTTACTTCAAATGTCCTTTCTCAAACTTTTTATTTAAATAAATTTTTACCAGTAAAAAATGTTACACTTCGCTCCTTAAAAGATTCATATGAAATTAGTTTCCCAATTCCAGAACGATGGAATGTTGAGTCTGCAACGTTTATATTTCCTTATGTCAATTCTTCAGCACTTTTGGCCTATAAATCTAGATTGACTGTTCTATTGGATGAAATTCCCTTAAAACAAGTAACCTTAGATCCTATTTCCAATGAGGGAATTGTTAGTGTTGATATTCCAGGAGAACTTCTAGACCCTGGTTATCACCAGTTAACCATCATGGTTGCCCAACATGTTGAAAAGGAATGTGAAGATCCATTTGCTCCAGAACTCTGGACCTTTGTAAAACTGGAAGAATCCAAACTTAGTATAAATTACTCGCTAAAAAGTATCCCTTTGAAGCTGTCCAGTATTCCAACCTTTATAGAAGATCCTAAAATCGTTCCAACGAAAAAAATAAATTTTATTCTCACAAGGCTCGATGACTCCATTTTAAATATTGCTTCCATTGTAGCTGGCGGGCTTGGCGCAAGGATGGATTACAGGCCTATTGAGATAAGTATTTCTCAAAAGTGTAAAAACGGAATGGATAATAT
>JALXCD010000132.1 GCA_026991135.1 Deltaproteobacteria bacterium
AATATATCCTTACCTTATAGTAATAATGGTTTTTATGTAGTAAATTATCAAAGATTCAATTGGTTAAATTGCACAAGGGGTCATAAATTTAATGGAACAACCTGTAATTAAGAAAAAACGCGGAATATCCCCCATATGGATTCTTCCTACTGTAGCACTTTGCATAGGGCTTTGGCTCCTTTTTAAGGCTGTTAGAGAACGTCCCATTGAGATAACGGTTCACTTTCACAGTGCAGAGGGCGTAACTGAGGGAAAAACCAAAGTCATGTATAAAGGCCTTCCAATTGGAATAGTAAGGGATATTACAGTTGATAAAGGCATGGATACCGTCTCAGTCATTATTGAGATGGATCCACGCACAAAGACTGGCCTTGTAAAGGACGCAAAGTTCTGGATAGTAAGGCCAGAAATTGCAGCTGGGCGCATACGAGGATTAAATACGCTTTTAACTGGATCATATATTGCTGTTCAAAAGGGAAATTCTAATGAACCGTGTAGAGAATTTATGGGGCTTGATGAACCGCCTCCCATACCAGAAGATGCACCAGGCCTTCATATAAAACTTGTCTCGGATGCACTTCATTCCCTTCAAAGGGAGTCACCCATTTACTATAAGAACATCAAAGTGGGCTCAATACAAAGCTATGTGCTATCAAGTAATGGAACTGTTACCATAAGCGCTTATATAGAACCCCAATATAAACATCTTGTTAAGCCAGGTTCCAGATTCTGGAATGCAAGCGGCATATCTGTAACAGGTGGCATAAACGGTCTTAAATTACGGATGGAGTCTTTAACCACCCTCATAAATGGCGGTGTGGCCTTTTATACCCCTAAAACCTTTGAAAACCAGCCACCGGCCAGAAATGGCCATGTATTTAAGCTTTATAAGGATTATGAAGATGCCCAATACGGCATAAATGTAACCCTTAAAATACACTCAGGGGAAGGCCTTGTTGAAAATATCACCAAGGTTATTTATCACGGCCTTGTAGTCGGTTCTGTAAAAAAGATTTCCTTAGATAAATTCAACAAAAAATACAAGGTCACTGCACATCTTTTATTAAACCCCATGGTAAAACCCCTTTTAAGAAAAGGAACCAAGTTCTGGGTAATAAGGCCTGTTATAGGGCTAGGAGGGGTTAGAAATGTAAGTACCCTTTTAACCGGGCCCTACATTACCTTCGTCCCAGGAGAAGGCGAGCCTTGCACTAAATTTGTAACGGAGGGAAGTCATTCCAAGGAAATATTTAGAGAAGGAGTCTTTTATAAACTCACTTCAAGTGACCTTCATTCCCTTTCACCAGGGGCCCCTATATTTTTTAAACATATACAAGTTGGAGAGGTTGCCAGGTATAAATTAAACCCTGATAATACTGTGGATCTCATATTCATCATTTATGATGAGTATAAACATCTTATAAATAAACGGTGTGTCTTCTGGAACTATAGTGGTTTTAATGTAAAAATCACCCCTGTCAGCATAGATGTAAACACGGATACCTTAAAATCTATTTCATCTGGTGGAATTGCCTTTGATTATCCCAAAAGATATTACGGAAAAAAACTTAAACCTGTCCCAGAAGGTTATAAATTTCACCTTTTTGATAGTCTTACTGAGGCTATAAAAAAGATTCCAGACTTAAAACCTCGAGGCATTTTTGTCATATTTGAATCAAAAGATCCTGTGCCACTCATGACAGGCTCTCCCATATTTTACAAACACATAAAGGTTGGTGAAGTCAGTGATCTAAAGCTAGATACCAGAAGAGATAAGGTAAGGGTTACTGCCTTTTTTTATAAAAAGTATTTTAGACTCATTAACTCCAAAACCAAATTCTATTGTACAAGCGGCGTTGAATTGAAGGGAAGCATAAGAACTGGCCTCAAGCTAAGGAGCCAGCCAATTGTTTCCTTGGTCATGGGAAGTATATCTTTTTTTAATGAAGGCCATGGAAAAAGAGTGAGAGAGTGGCACAGGTTCACCTTATATAAGGATAAAGAAAGCGCTAAGGATGCAAATTCAAAGAAAATCTTTGTGCATTTTCCAACTATGCAACCAATAGTTGAAAACGCCAAGGTTAGATATAATGGAATAGAGATCGGATATGTAAAAAATATAGAAATAGATAAGGATTTGAAGGGCCTTACTGCTGAACTTGTTATTAGAAAAAATGCAGAAAGTCTCTTTACCACTGACTCCAAGGTCTGGGTAGTTGGAGCAAAATTTGGTTTGGATGGAATTAAAAATCTGGATACCATTGTTACTGGGCCTTATATAGCAGTTCAAGGCGGCAAAGGACCTAAAACAAATCGCCTTGAAGGCCTTTCTGAACCACCTTCTGTAATTAAGCCTCTTGATGGGTTGAATATCATAGTTGAAGCCAAGGGACTTGGCTCCTTGACAGAAGGAAGACCTGTTTATTACAGGCAGGTGAAGGTTGGCTCAGTCATTGGCCATAGGCTTTCACCAGACGCAAAATCTGTATGGATTTATCTAAATATCAAAAGGCCATACACACACCTAATTAGGGCCAACACAAAATTCTGGAATGCCAGTGGAATAGATGTTGAGGCAGGTATCTTTTCAGGGGTAAAAGTCAAGACCGAAACCATCGAATCCATCTTGACAGGTGGTGTTGCCTTTGCCACCCCCCCTGGCAAAAAGGCAGGTCCTCCTGTTTGTGAAGATACACACTTTAAACTCTATGAAGAGGCTCAAGACGAATGGCTTGAATGGTAATTAAATATGTATGCCTTTTTAGGGTAATTTGAGGGCTGCTCTTTATTTTTCAACTACCCTTTTAAAAAAGTACAAAAAATGCTATAATAATTTCGTTTTTTATTATTCTTATCTATCAGGCAAGGGAGGTCTTATTATTTGAGTTATGTTTAAGGTAGGCGACTTGGCTGTATATCCTGCCCATGGTGTTGGCCTTATTGAGGCTATTGAAGAGAAAGAAATAGGTGGAACAACCTTGGTCTTTTATGTAATGCGAATTTTGGAAAACGACATGAAGATCATGATCCCTAAAAACAACACCGAGGCAGTTGGGCTTCGTTCCATAATTTCACCTGAAGAAGTTGAAAAGGTCTATTCAATCCTTGAGGAAAAGGACGTCAAATTCACCCCACAAACATGGAATAGGCGCTATAGGGAATACATGGAAAGAATAAAAACTGGCTCAATATTTGACCTTGCTGCCGTTTTAAGAGACCTTTATATCCTTCAGATGGATAAGCCCCTTTCCTTTGGCGAGAAAAAAATGCTTGAAACAGCCAAAACACTTTTGGTAAAGGAACTTTCCATTGCAAGAAACAAAAAAGAGGAGGAAATTGAAAAGGGGATAGAGGAGATTTTTGGAATCCACGAGGTCCAGACCGAACCTGGCCCGGAAATCCTTCTTGAAATGAAAACCGATCTCTAAAATTGTCCCATGAAAATCATTTAAGGAAAAGGAACTGGCAGCCAAACCAAAGTCAGGAAGAATCTTTCATTGTAGAAGCATCCGGGGACGGAAGGCGCCTGGACAAATTTCTCTCTGAAAAAATAGATTCCCTTTCAAGAACCAGGATCAAGACCCTTATACAAAAAGGGCACATAACCATTGATGGAAAAAGATGCCTTTTGCCCAAAAAAAGGCTAAAAAAGGGACAGCGCATTCACATCCTCATTCCGCCACCTGAGCCCCTGGACATTGAACCCCAGGATATCCCCTTGACCGTTTCCTACGAGGATGAACACATCCTTGTAATCAACAAGCCCCCAGGTCTTGTGGTCCATCCTGGTGCAGGGAACAAAAATGGAACCCTGGTCCATGGACTCTTAAGCATCTGCAAGGACCTTTCCGGAATAGGGGGAAAACTTCGTCCTGGCATAGTCCATAGGCTTGATAAGGATACAAGCGGACTCATGGTTATTGCAAAAAGGGATGAGGTGCACCTTGCCCTTTCAAACATGTTCAAGGAAAGGAGGCTTTCAAAAACTTATCTTGCCCTCATAAAGGGCCATGTTCAGGATAGAGAGGGACTCATTGATTTGCCCATTGGAAGGCATCCGGCAAAGCGGACCAAGATGGCAGTAAATTTCAAGGATGGAAGGGATGCAGTCACAAGGTTTAAGGTCCTTGAAAATCTAAATGGCTCAGATCTTCTGGAAATAAGACTCCTTACAGGAAGAACCCACCAAATAAGGGTTCATCTGTCTCACCTGGGTCACCCGATACTTGGGGATCAGACCTACGGGGGGCCAAAAACCCTGTATGTCAATGGGGAGGCAATCCATATAAAAAGGCAGATGTTACATGCCTTCAGGCTATCCTTTAGACATCCGGTGCTTAGAAAAAGGATTGACCTTACTGCCCCTATGCCAGAAGACATGAAGGAAATTTATGAAAAACTAAGGCGAGACACTGGTTCCATCTAAACCACAAAATTTGGAACATCTATTTCTCCCCTTTCAAAGGCCTTTAGAAATGCCCTTACCACAACAGGGTCAAAATCCTTCCCTGCCCCCTTGACTATTATCTCTTTTACCTCAAGGGGCGCCATGGCCTTTCGGTACGGCCTGTCACTTGTAAGGGCGTCATAGACATCTGCAACGGCCAGTATCCTCGCACCCAAGGGTATTTCTTCCCCCTTGTTGGGGCGATATCCATTGCTGTCAAACTTGTCGTTGATAAATAAGGATAATAGAGAGAGTTTTTTAAGGGGGCTTTAGTGTTTTTTGCATCAAAAAAAATTTTTGAAAAGTTCAGGCCATCTGTTACTATTTTTAAAAAACTTTAGTCTGCCCTCTTATGCTTATAGATAAACCCTTAAATGCAGAGTGCCTTTTTAAAGACGAATTTGCCAAAGGACTCATTGATGACATATTTGAAACCATAAATGGCTTAAGAGAGGCGAACCGTCTTTATGAAGGCCGTGGGGAGCAAAATTTTCTTTCAGAAGGGGCAGTAACCGTTTGTCTTAGCGGGGCCTGGGGAACTGGAAAAAGCAGCTATCTGAAGGGGCTTCAGAAAAAATTTGCAGATAAAGGCTCAAAGACCCTCTTTTTTGAGGCATGGCGCTATCCCGAAGAGCCGGATATCTTTTTGGCCCTCCTTGAAGAGCTCTATGGAATCCTTGAACACCAAGGCACAAAAAGGATTATGAGCTCCTTAATAAAAAGCCTTGGCGTTGCCGCCCTGGTTGGGGCAGACGCCATCTTAAAGGCCCATTTAAAACTGGGGATAGAGGACATAGAAAAGGGCTTTAAGATTATTGAAGATAGGATACGCTCTTTCACCACAAGGACACGGAAAAATCATAAAGAACTTAAAAAGGTCCTTGAAAGGCTTGGCTCTTTAGAAAAACCCTTTGTACTCCTTGTGGATGACCTTGACCGCTTGGTGCCCCAAAAGGCATTTAATCTCCTTGAAAGGCTTCGCTTTTATTTTAGCGGACCAAATGTGGTTATCATCATGGCCATAAATGACGAGGTCATCAACCGCTATGTCCACCAATATCATGATATCCAAGACCTCACCCAGTTGAACGAGGCATTTATAGACAAGATATTTCACTACAGATTCGAGCTTTCCTATAGCCCGTTAAACGCACTGCATCTAAGGGGGATCAGGAAATGTCTTGAGCGACTCTTTAAAGACGAAGACAAGGACATTCAAAAGGTCCTCGAAGACCTGGAATTTCATCTTATGACTGATGAGCTTCGTCTGCCACACCGAAAATGGATAAATGTCCTCAACCGGATTGAGGCAGGACTCCTTAACTACCACCAGAAGGGTGAGGACATAGATTCCATCATGAAAACACTAATACCCCTAGCCCTATTAAAGGAGCTTATACCAGAATTCAACTACCTGTACCGTAAACATGAGGACGCCTTGCTTGACCAGGATTCCATTCATTTTGAAGGACTAAAAAAGGAACTTGAAAAAATGGGAAAATTCCATGAAAAGGTTATCCTTGACCTTTTTATGGAAGAACTTTCAGCGCTCCAAAAGCGAGGGTTATAGCCATGATCCAGGGAACCCTTACAAGACGCCTTGCCTTCTTCAAAAGCTCGGACATATTTAAAGAACTAAAAGATTATATAATTGGCAAAAAGCGGCTGGCCTTTGCCCTGAATCTCCTTGGAGGGCTCCTTGAAAAGAATCTTCCCCATTACTTCCTTTCCGACCTTCCTTATCACAAAATGCTCCTTGAAAACAAAGAGGCCCTTAGAGATAGGGCCCTTACCTTTCTTAAAAATAATGCAAGACCTCTTTTATCCCTTCTCTTGGATGAAGGAATCCAAGAGGATTTTAGGAGCAAGCTTTTTTATCTTCTGGCAAAATACCTTGTAAAGACAGATGTGCCCTTTAAGGAGATCTTTCGTTTTTCATTGATAAGCCTTGAGCTTTCACAGAAAAATGCGCTTGGAAGGCTTCCAGGGCAGGCCCTTTGCCGTTATGACCTTACGCCAGTGGCAAAGGTTCTTAATATTGAACTTGACTGTTCAGAAAGACCTCCCTATGAGGACCTTTTAAGGCGTCTTAAAGAGCCACTAGACCCTTATGCCCGAACCTATCTCCTCCTTACCCGTGAAGCACGAATTGTCTATCTGGCAAGCCATGAAAGGCTCCCTCCCTTTGAGGAAGATTTGGTAAGGGAGCTTTTGAATTCTCTTCCCCTGGGCAACCCAGAGGCCCTGGCACTTGCCCTTAAAAAGGCTGCCGCACGTCCTGTCACTGATCTTAAAAAGGAAAAGGGCTCTTTTTTGATAGAAAGACCCCGGGACATTTCAAGGAGCGAATGGGCTTACATCCCTTCTGAAAAGAAAGATTAAAGCTCTTGGTTTTTCGTCTTTCCTGAAAGCCTTAAGATTCTTTCAAAAAGGCGCCTTGTTTTTTCTTCGCAATCTGGAGTCGTTATCAACCGAAGCATATCATCCAGCTCTTTTTTAGTGGGTATTGGGGCATTTTCACGAAGCCATTTGGTTTCAAGCACGTCTTCCTTTTTTAGCCATTCAATAATCTCAAAATAGCGGCATATATGCCTTGAAAGCTCTTGCCATTTTCGAAGGCCTGCAAGAAAAACCGAGTAATTCATCAAAGCCGTTAGTTCAAAAAGTGCGAAGTCCTGATTTATTTGCGTAAGTTCTCTTCTAATCTCAAGGGCTTCTTTTAAATTAGTCTCCGCATCAACAAATCTTCCTGATTTCCAATAAAGATTTCCGAGGTTTTCGATGGTCGTGGCCATATCCGGGTGGAAGGCTTTATTTTTTTTGACAAGGGCGTAATAAATCTCGAGGGTATGTTTTAAATATGCCTCTGCCTCTATTAACTTCCCTAACTCCCAATAAAGAAGTCCTAGGTTATTGAGGGTCATTGCCAGATCTGGTTCGAAGGCTTTATTTTTTTTGGCAAGAGCTCGTCTTATCTCAAGTGCCTCCTGAAGATAAACCTCAGCCTCAACTAACTTCTTCAACTCCCAATAAAGAAGTCCTAAGTTATTTAGGGTCGTTCCCAGATCTGGTTCGAAGACTTTATTTTTTTTGGCAAGAGCTCGTCTTATCTCCAGGGCCTCCTGAAGATGAGCCTCAGCCTCAACTAACTCTCCCAGTTGCCTGTGAAGATTTCCGAGGTTATTGAGGGTCATTGCCAGATATGGTATGAAAGCTTCATTTTTTTTGGCAAGAACACGATAAATCTCTAGGGCCTCCTTGTAATACGCCTCAGCCTCAACTAACCTTCCTAATTGCCTATAAAGAACTCCTAAGTTATTGAGAGTTGCCGCCAGATTTATTCTCAAGGCTTTATTTTTTTTGGCAAGAGCTCGTCTTATCTCCAGGGCCTCCTTGTAATACGCCTCAGCTTCAACTAGTTTTCCCAAGTCTCGATAAAGAAGTCCTAGGTTATTGAGGGTCATTGCCAGATCTGGTTCGAAGGCTTTATTTTTTTTGGCAAGAGCTCGTCTTATCTCAAGTGCCTCCTGAAGATAAACCTCAGCCTCAACTAACTTTCCCAGTTGCCTATGAAGAACTCCCAAGTTATTTAGAGTCGCCGCCAGATTTATTCCCAAGGCTTGATCTTTTTGGGCAAGAACACGATAAATCTCTAGGGCCTCCTTGTAATACGCCTCAGCCTCAACTAACCTTCCCAATTGTCTATAAAGAGCACCGAGGTTAGTGATGACCGTGGCAAGTTCTGGTTTGAAGGCTTGATCTTTTTGGGCAAGAACACGATAAATCTCTAGGGCCTCCTTATAATACGCCTCAGCCTCAACTAACCTTCCTAAGCCCCGATAAAGAAGTCCTAAGTTATTCAAGGTTCCTGCCAGATTTATTCTCAAGGCTTGATCTTTTTGGGCAAGAACACGATAAATCTCTAGGGCCTCCTTGTAATACGCCTCAGCCTCAACTAACCTTCCTAATTGCCAATAAAGAGCACCGAGGTTATTGAGACTTAATGCCTTTTCGCCTGGTTCCATAATCTCATGAGCCATCTCCCCCAGGTCATCAACGTCAACAAGCTCTTTAATCACCGCAGGGTCAACATCATAACTCCAGGCCTTAAGAAAATAAGGCAGTTTTTCCTCTTTGGGGGCAAGAAATAAACAATTAAGGGCCGCATGTGGCCCATCCTTATCTTTTAGTTTCTCAAACATCTTGCTCCTGGCCTCAGGGTCTAATTCTACAAAGTGGCGCAGTATGGGGTAAAAGCGGATGAAGCCTTCTTCTTCCCACGCTATTCCAAGGTCCAGGGCAAGCTTCCACTCTTTGGCAGAAAGGATTTCCTCAACGATTTCTTTCTCGAGAAGGACGGGCAGATGACAGACGGCCCTTAAAAGGGGTGAGGGGGAGAGATAGGGCCTGTAATATTCCAAAAGCCCTCTTAAAGTGTCGTCTTCAAGTATCTTTAAAATTGAGTCCCTTCCGTAGCGCCGGCTAAGGGCAATGGAGATGGCCAGGGGATGAAGACCGAATTCTTTTTTTAGGGCCGGGAGTATTTCTCGAAGCCTTTCATATCGTTCACGACTTTTACTCTCTTCGTGGTGAAGGAGAAGCCTTATATCGGCCTCTTCGTATTCCCGGATGTCCAGGGTGGCATCATCTCCAATGAGGCGGTCTCTTTGGTCACGATAGGGAACAAAGCGGCTTGTAAGCATTGTAAATATCTTGGGGTTATCGAGGAGGGCGTCTAAAAAAATGCGCCATTTCCTTTTTAAGTCGCCATCTTTATCCTGTGCATATTCTTCGAGATTATCAAGGACAAGGAGCAGGCGCCCGTGGGAGGCTATCTTTTTAACGCGCTCTTTTGTATTTGAAGGAGACCCTTCAATGGCAAAACATTCCGGGCCTTCAAGGATTTTGAAGACGCCCTCGGGCTCTTCTATATCTTCAGCCTTTAGGTCAATAAAGATAATGTGGTCAAAATAGGAGCCAAAAAAGCGGCAAAGGTACTGGGCCAGGGTGCTCTTTCCCGTACCCCCAAGGCCGTGGAGGAGAAGGGCCCTTTGGTCTTCGATAAGATCAGATGCCTTGCGCACAAGACGATACCGATAAACATAGGTGGAGCGGGTAGTTGGAGGTGCAAGCCCGTATTCAACCCTGGGGCTCCTTTCAGGGACCTCAATGACCTCTTTTTTGAAAAACCTTCGCCCTGGAAGGGCAAAAAGGACTGTCTTATACCATTCTGTGGGAGTTTCACGTCTTAGATAGCTGATTGCATCTTCAAACCTTTCTGAGCCGAGCTTTTCATAGAAGTTTTTTACGGATTTAGTGGCGGCTCTATCGCTTATGGCCGCTGTATTGGCCACCACTGCGCAATGGGGAAGATTTTTTGAAAGTATGTAGGCAAGGGAAGGGGAGTAGGTGTCGCTTCTTGCCCCCTCACAGGTATCAAGATATATGAGGCGTGGCGGGCGGTCACGAAATATTTCGGCAAAATCCTCGGGAGACTTCTGGGCAGCCCTTTGGGGATCTTTGCTGTCCTCAAGTATGAGATAGCCCCCTTTTACACCGTGCCCGCTATAGTGGACGATATCAAAGGATTGAGACTTTAGGCGCTCAAAAAGACGCCTTAAAGAGGACCTTTCTTCGATAAAAAGCTCGATAAGGCCATCTTCTAAAAGTTCGCCAAGGGCCTCCTTTATCTCCTCAACCTCCCTCAAGGGGTCTATGGGCGCTTCTTTCATTATTTCAAGGGGCTGGGCCAGGATAAGGAGCATCTTTAAGGGCCTTTTTGGAAGCTCCCAGTAGATGTCATTACCAGGTTCGCGAAGAAGATTTATTGTTGGGTCCTTAAGGAGATAGCAAAATTCCTCTTTTTTAGGTCCCCTGTTTAAAAGCTCAAAGGGGATATCATGCACCTTGGGGATGTCGCTTTTTATGCGAATGATTAAATCATCCGGCCCCTTATTTTCTATAAGGCTTCTCCTTTGAGGGGTGGAAAAGATGTTGTCATATATGGATTTTCCAAGGGCCTTTAGGTGGTCAGGATCAAAATTATTTTTGTTGTACTCCTCTAAGAGTAAAGGATTAATGACATATTTCGTTGGTGTATCCTTGTTTACAGACACCCTGTCTTCATCAAGCTCAACCAATATCTCCCGTTTCATGAAAATGCCCCTGGCTTTATTTTTGTTCTCTCAGCCTATTTCTAACAGACTTTTTGGATTAACTCAAAATTCAAAGGGCCTTTTCCCTGCCATTCCCTTTGTTCACTCCCTTGAAAGCCTTGGCCTTTTCTATTAAAAATCACTTTCAGACTGAAGCCCCAGGAGATGAGAGAAAATGACGCCAAACCGGATTGAAGTCTGTCTTAAAAATAATCTTAAGGATGCCCTTGGGAACAAGACTGCCAAAAGGGCAAGGGAAGACCTTGGACTTTTGGTTGATGAAATAAGGACCTACAAGGTCTATCTGGTGGATATTGACCTTTCTCCAAATGACCTTGAGGCCCTTGCAAAGGGCCCCTTTTCAGACCCTGTAACCCAAATCTTTTCCATAAATGAACCCATATCCTTAAAAATGTCTGAAGGACTGGAAGGAAAATGGGACTGGCTAATAGAGGTGGGATTTAGGCCAGGGGTTACGGACAATGAAGGAAAAACTGCAAAAGAGGCAATAGAGCTCTATCTTGGAAAAAGGCTTTCAAGGGAAGAAGGTGTCTATACATCTACTGGCTATCTCATTAGGGGAAACCTTAAAAGGGAAGATGCAGAATCCCTTGCCACGGATCTTTTGGCCAATGACCTTATTGAAAGGCATACCGTTTGCGGTTTTAAAGAGATAGAGGGCCTTTACAGGCAGGAAAAAAGCCCCTTCTTTTTTGTCCCAAAGGTCACTGAGGAACAGGAGGTTGAGGTACTTGAGTTTGACCTTTCAAGAATGAGCGATGAAGAGCTAATGAGGCTTTCAAGGGAAAGGGTCCTTGTCCTGAGTCTAGAGGAGATGAAGATACTTAGAGACCATCTTAAGGATGAAAGGGTGCTGGAGGAAAGAAGGGCCGTCGGCCTAGGGGCCAGATACACGGACTGCGAGCTTGAGGCCCTTGCCCAGACCTGGTCCGAGCACTGCAAGCACAAGATATTTAATGCCAAAATCACCTATAGGACGCCAGAAGGTGAGGAAGAAATAGACAGCCTCTTTAACACCTATATCAGAGGGGCCACGGAAGAGATACGAAAACGCCTTGGAAAGGACGACTGGTGCCTTTCTGTATTTAAGGACAATGCCGGAGTTGTAAGCTTTACCCGTGAGCTCAATGTGGCCTTTAAGGTTGAGACCCACAACAGCCCATCTGCCCTTGACCCTTACGGCGGGGCCCTTACCGGAATTGTCGGGGTTAACAGGGATCCTTTTGGGACAGGCCTTGGGGCAAAGCTTATCTTTAATACCGATGTATTCTGTTTTGGGCCCCCTGACTATGACAAGCCCCTTCCAGAAGGCCTTCTTCACCCAAAAAGGATATTTGAAGGCGTTAGAGAAGGAGTAGAGCACGGGGGAAACCAAAGCGGAATACCCACTGTCAACGGCTCCATCCTCTTTGACGAAAGATACCTTGGAAAACCCCTTGTCTTTTGCGGAACAGGGGGTGTCATGCCAAAAAAGATAGGAAATAGAATATCCTATGAAAAAAAGGCCCGGCCAGGGGATGCCATTGTCATGTGCGGAGGAAGGATTGGAAAGGATGGAATCCACGGGGCCACATTCAGTTCAGAGGAGCTTCATGAGGGCTCACCTGCCACTGCCGTCCAGATAGGAGACCCTATAACGCAAAAAAAGATGACGGACTTTCTCCTAAGAGCAAGGGATTTGGGCCTTTATAATTCCATTACGGATAACGGGGCAGGAGGACTTTCCTCATCTGTTGGGGAAATGGCCCAGGAGTCAGGAGGCTTTGAACTTCACCTTGACAGGGCACCCTTGAAATACCCTGGCCTTCAGCCCTGGGAGATACTGGTCTCTGAGGCCCAGGAAAGGATGACTGTTGCCGTTCCCCAGGAAAAGCTTCATGAATTCCTGGCCCTTTCCGAAAAGATGGGGGTGGAATCTACAGTCCTTGGAAAATTTACAGATTCTGGAAAATACCACTGCCTCTATAAGGGAAAGACTGTGGCATATCTGGATATGGACTTTGTCCACGAAGGCGTTCCCCAAATGACCTTAACTGCTATCTGGGAAAGGCCCGTATTTAAAGAGCCTGATTTTAAGGAGCCAAAAGACCTTGGTTCAGAGCTAAAGGCAGTGCTTTCAAGGTTTGATGTCTGCAGCAAGGAATATGTCATCCGTCAATATGACCATGAGGTTCAGGGTGGAAGTGTTGTAAAGCCCCTTTGCGGACATCTAAATGACGGGCCAAGTGATGCAGCAGTCATAAGGCCCGATTTGAACCGGTTTGAGGGACTTGTTGTCTCACATGGAATTTGCCCCCGCTATAGCGACATAGACACCTATCACATGGTATGTGCAGCAGTGGATGAGGCAGTGAGAAATGCCCTAAGTGTCGGGGCGAAGTTTTATGAAATGTCAGGCCTAGACAACTTTTGCTGGTGTGACCCGGTTCAGTCAGAAAAGACACCTGACGGCCACTACAAGCTTGCCCAGCTTGTAAGGGCAAATAAGGC
>JALXCD010000133.1 GCA_026991135.1 Deltaproteobacteria bacterium
CTTATAACATTGTGAAATAAAAAGACTTTTAAAGTGAATATTTAAAAAGAAAGGCATGTCGGAATTATAAAGAAACTTTTTAAACTTTTTCTGTCATCGATCGGTCTTCTAATTAAATCCCAATTGTTAAAAGGAGGAAGAAATGAAATCAGTTCATGTTATTTTTTTCTGTCTGTTGACCTTTTTGCTCTTTTACTCTCCCATTTTTAAAAATGGAAATTGTGCCCAGCCTAGTTTTAATGCAGATGTTCCAGAATATGACACTTTTGACGTCGAAGTTTCGATAGGTTCTAAAGTAATCCATGATATTAAAATCAATGAATTTATTATCAGTAAAAAAATAGAGCCTCTTCAAGGCGTAATTTCCGGTCCCATTGTCCCACCCGACTCTCCCTCTCCCGACCTCACAACAAGGCTTCAAGATATTGGGGTAACAGGAATAAGAAATAATGATTATTACGATGATCGTCTTGACATTGAGGGTATTTTCAGATGCCCGGATACATCAGTTTATCCGTCTTGGGAATGTGATGCCAGTGATCCAGCCAATTATTATTGGGATGATAGTGACGAGCTTTTTCAAGAAATAATTGATGGCGGTTTTGAACCCTTTTTAAGGATTGGGGGCTCTTATCAATGTGCTTTGAGACTTCATGATTTTCACGGACCTCAAAACGAACTTCAGGAAAATAACTGGATTATTGTAGCAAAAAAGATAATCGAACGTTATGACAACTGGAATGGTGAAAGCCATGTCCTCAATTATGTGGATATTTATACCGAATGGCCCAATAAACATTTTTGGGACAGAAGTAATGGAGAATTTATTAAATTTTGGGCAAGGGCATTCAGAGAAATAAAAGACACCTTTCCCCACTTGAAGGTAGGAGGTCCAGGTTTTTTAGTCCCTACAATTAAAGTGATTAATGGTCAAATAAAGGATAATCCAGCAATTGAATTTTTAAGTTACTTATATGAACAGGGGCTAAAACCCGATTGGATAGGATGGCATCTTTGGAGCAACAACCCCGAACATTACATAATGGCAGCCAGACAATATCGAAATCTCTTGAATGGGAAGGGAGATTTTAGTTCGGTTCCGTGGGCAGGAACAGGTTTTTTTGATGATGTAGAGATTATTTGTGATGCATGGGGAACTGCAACACAAACTGGAGTCCTCACAGGAGAGCTCGAAAAGCTTCCGTGGATTGAGCAGTTGGCTTTAAAAAACGGGCCAGAGGGTGCTGCCGTGATGACAGGTACCTGGATTGCCCTTCAATATTCTGGGGTTAAAAGGGCCTTTTATTATAGGGCTAGTGATCCAAAATCAAACCCAGAAGCCTCACCAAGAGATAAGGATCATGGCTGGTCAGGGCTTTTTTATGGTGATGAAGACGCCACTTATAAGCCAACGGCCTACGCCTTCAAGCTTTGGTCAAAAATTTATAATGATTTCCCTTCGCTAATGAATGCACCACTTCCATCCATTGCTGAAGATGGATCAAGATTGTGGATCCTAGGGGCAAAGGGGGATAAAGGATATGCGGTTCTAGTTTCAAATCCTGAATCCAGTGACAGTAGTTACAAGATCAGTATTAATGCTAGAAGCGTAAATTCAAAGGATTATTTTGTTACAATTTATCAAATCGATGAAGAAAATAATGGTGAAACGCCTTCTTCATGGTCAGGAAGTTCCTTTTTAATACCTGGATATAGTGTTCAACTTCTAATTATTCGTCCTAAGATTAGTTTGCTGATTCCTTAACTCTTTTTCGCCCGGCTCTTTTAGACTTTCATATTTAAAGAGTCGGGTAATTAAACAAATTCTCAAAAGTTTCCGTCAAAGATATTAGAAAATTCCCTTTGGCTTTAAATATATTCAAGGAGGTAGCAACAATGAATAAAGCAAAAGGCTTCTTTTTAGCCCTACTTTTGGCTTTTTCATTTGTATTTGTTGGATGTGCTAGTGCAAGACCGCCAAAGCCAGGGCCCAATTTTGTTTGGGTTCCAAAGCACAGGACAGTAGATGGTAGAATAATTCCTGGTCACTGGAAATATGTTGGCCCTCCGGTTACAGGAAAGCACTGGGTTCCAGGACATTTTAATAGAATGGGAATCTGGGTACCAGGGCACTGGTCAAGATAACTTTGCTTTAAAAAGGAGAATGAAATGAAAACGATTATAAGGAAGTTAACATGGCTTTTCTTTGTATCTTTTTTCATGGTTTCTTTTTTGGGCAGGGCCTTGGCAGATAGTCCCCAGATCATGATAATCCTCGATGCCTCTGGCTCCATGTACGGGCAGATTAATGGCAAGGCAAAGATTGATATTGCCAAAGAGGTAATCCATAAAATAGTACCTGCCATCTCTAAAGAGGTAAAGGTAGGACTCAGTGCCTACGGGCATCACCGAAAGGGGGATTGTTCCGATATCGAGATACTGATAAAGCCCGGCGCTTCAAGCAGGGATGAGCTTCTTTCAAGAATGGATAGTATCACCCCCAAGGGCATGACACCCATTGCCCAGTCAATAAAAAGGGTTACTGATGTAATCAAGGAAAACGAGGCGGAAACCACCATCATCCTTGTAAGTGACGGCAAAGAGACTTGTGTGCCAGATCCGTGCGGAACTGTGAAGTCTCTTAAAAATAGCGGAGTCAAGTTCATTCTCGATGTAATAGGCTTTGATGTGTCACCAGAGGAAAAGAATCAGCTCATGTGCATTGCAAAGGCAGGCGGAGGCAAATACTATGCGGCCTCCGATGCAGACTCTCTCCTTTCTGCCCTTAAAAGCGTAAAAAAAGAGGTGGAACAAAAGATAAAGCCTGCCAAAAGTACCAAGAAGACCATATCCATTGGGATTGGGAAGCTCGATATCGAATTTGATAAGAATGTTGGCGGAAGCATTTTTATGCTCAAAGTAATCAACAAAAAGACAGGAAAGCTTACGGCTAGTAAGGAATTTCATAATAATTATGTGCCAAGCATTAAATTCCCACTCTTAAGCGGGGATTACGAAATTCGGTCTTACTGCTGCGGTATTTATAGAGAAGGCGTGGGAGAGTTTATAGTTGGAAATGTCCACATAGATAAGGGAAAGACCACGGTTTACAAGCCCGGTGTCATTTTGCTTAATTTCTCAAAGGAGATGAAATATCCATTGATAACGGCCGTCACCTATGAAAAGACAGATGAACCCAAAATAACCATGACCCAGAAGCTTACAGGGGGATATCCCTATTGCGTACAGGCGCCAAAGGCAATTATGCCAGGGGTCTATAACGTCACGGTTACCCAGGACAGGACTTCCATAACCGTTGCAAGGGGGATAGAGGTGAGCGAAGGCAAGGTCGTTCCCATCGACATCGATACTGGATTCAGAATCAAGAAGTCCTCGAACCATGTATTTGGCTATAAACTTGTAAAGACAGGTGAAACAAAGCCTGCAGTCGAGGCCTACAAAGACCACTTCAGGAATATTCAATTTGAAGGAAAGTATATTGTAAAACCAGGGACCTACGACCTTTATCTTTTTGTGGAAGGTGTTCAGGATCCGCTTCCAGTGGCCACCGGGATCGAGATTAAAAAGGGAGAGGTCTTGGAATTTGACGCAACTATATAAGCAGGCCTTTATGAACTATTTTAAAGGTTGGATCATTGGGGATGTCCGCCCCATTTTGCAGTGTCTGCTCATGTTTTTTTCATCACTTTCCGTGGTCTTAAGCAGTGGGGCGGACGCCTTCGCCAAAGATTTATTGAATAGAACTCTAAATACTTCAAGCCTTTTTGTCATAAATGACAAGCAAGGCGAAATAAGGCTTACAGGCTTTGGAGACAGAACCACACACTTCAACATCATATATAAGATGAAGGGTTTTTACATAGTAGCAGTCCCTGCTCTAAGGATGATGCTTGATAGTGGAGTGAAGCCGTCAATGCTAAAGAGATTAAAATTTGAAGATAGATATTATATCATCCCTCAAAAGGCCATCATCAGCGGCATCGTCAACTTTGTAACAGGTTTTCGTTCTCCTCCTCCTAATGAGACATGCACTGAACAGCATATCAAGGCGAGAATATATAAAAATTTTGAAGCGCCATCTGAAGAAGAGCTAAGAGAAATGTTAAGAGGCCATTCACTTAAGCGGGAAGGGCTTGATATCCTGTTCAGGAAGCTTGCTCCCTCATCATATCTTTGCTTTATGGTCATCCATGACTCGAGGGCAATAGGAGGACAAATATATCTTACGGCCCAGTGTACGGATTTGGCAACATACTTAGGAGAAAGCCGTCCGCAACAAGAGACCAATGGCGTTGGAATTTACAAATATTTTTCTGGTCCCGGAAAACTTTCTACCTATTACGAGAAACCTGCAACCCTTGGTTGGGCCCTTTATCTTACGGACGGACTAAAAAGCCGGATTTGCGAAGTGGATTGTTTTAGATATCACAATATCACTGTAACAAAAAACAAAACGGCAAATAACTATTTGGAATTTACCCATAACAAGCGCTTTCTCCTGCCAGATGACTTTTCCATAAATGATATGGATATATCCGGTCATTTCTCTGCAGAGGCAAGAGGCTCAATCCCAGGGTGCAGTTATCTTGATTGGGACAGGGTCATAAAGGCAAATCTTGATTTCTGGATAGGTGCTGCCATTACCATTGACGCAAGGCTTATGCCTGCTCAAAAGGGGGAGTCGGCTGTTTTGCCAAGACCAGGAGACAAAAGAAAATACAAGCTCATCCTTAAAAGCCCCAATCATGAAGGTGTTCAGGCAGTACGCTTCAGACTTATTAATGTAAGCTCCTATCCAGGTATTGCCACCAATGCCGGAAACCACAAACTTCATAGCGTGTGCCCTGACTGTGTTGCCGGGAAAAAGGTTAAACAATACAATCTTGAAACCTACTGGAACAACATGACCATAACCAGGCATTACAATTTTTATTCCGAATGCCCAGTGGATAAACTCCCTGATCTCTATTTTACCGATATTGACAATCCTGATTTCGAAGTTAATGGCACGGTCTATACTGAGGGCCTTAAATACAAGGCTGCCAACCAGTTAATCCTTGAAAATCCTCAAGATGACGAGATCACGGTGACCATGCGGGTGATGGATAGCGCTGCCAAGGGACAGATTGCAGCAGATGTCCTAATAAACGGCATTTGGTATGGCGCAAATGCAACAGGGCTTACTGCTACCAGTGACCACTCCTGTCTTACTTTCCCCTATGATCTTGATAAAGATGGCATTCATGATGATTGGGAGGATGTTTATAAGTTCGGTTCTCTTAGGGAAGACAGGGATACGCACATAAAGGACAACCATCGAGGGGATGGGCTGTCGTATTTTGAGGAGTATCGAGGCGTTTATACACTGGGTCGCCTTTTAAGGACTGATCCCACGAGTAAAACTATATTTGTTCATCCCTACTCAGGAATTTTCATTCCGCAGCTACAGTTACTGAAGAAGGTTTTTGCTTCGAACAAGGCCCATCTTGAGCTTGTTATCCTGGATGAAGACGAAATGAAAGACGATATTGTAAATTTCCAGGGAAGCATGGGGTTTGACGATGAGTTTAAAAATAGAGGTTCCAGGTCAAAACAGTATGCCATAGTGGTAATGGACTATGATGATGAGATATGGGCCTACAGGTTTTTTAACAAAAACGGATGGTGGGACTTTGCCGGGCTTGCATCAGATGTATCCCCTCCAAAACTGAAAAATAATACCGTTGTAATCTGGAGGCAAAAAATTCCAGCAAACGATCTTCTTGGTATAATCGCCCACGAACTAGGCCACAAAATGAACATACGTCATCACGGGGATACAGAATATTTCGTCAACTTCAAAAACCATGGAAAATTGTGGGTTGCTTTGAAGGGCGGCCAGCACAGCGGAGATATCTTCAGTTTCATGATGTATAACATAGCTGACAAGCTATGTGAGTCCCGAACTATGAATTGCGACTATGACAATCTAAAGGACTTTCCCACTTATCTCATTAAGCGACGGGCATTTACCGCACTCACCGAGTCAGGATTCAACGTAAATGGAAACTATGCAGGAAAGGCAAGTCAGCCTTCTGACCTAGAGCAGTTGAAGATAAAAAGCTATTAGGAATGTTGTCATGTCAAAAGATAATATTGATAACTCCTGGATCACTGGGCGACGACTTTATTTGCCTGTTATTGCTATCCTCATTTTTATAATTTTTTGGGGTCTTACTAAAAGACATTCTGACTCGGCCGCTTCTTTAGAAAATAATGAGACAATCAAATCGGAAAATGGGACCAAGGCGAGTTCTTCCAATAAAAGCGGTGAAAATCTTCTAATTGTATCAATAAGGCCCAATGGAACCAAGTGGTTAAGGATTGGCATAAACTGTCCACTTTATGTAATTGTGGAAATTTCCAATCTAAGTCTAGAAAAGAGCCTGGAAATCAAAGACCCTACCTTTCTTGCCCCCATTATTGAAGATTCAAATGGAAAAAGTATAGATGAAAATCTTTCAGCTATAAATTTGACACATTATCCGAAAAGGATTTCTCCTGGAGGCTCCATGAGCCTTTCCTGGTTTTTTTCTTCTCCCCTTCTGCCAGGTGATTATCAAGTATTTTTGGAGCATATTGAGCAGGCAATTGAAGTGGATGGATTTAGAGTAATTTCAAAAAGCGGGCATATCCAGATAACCGATACAAAAAGCCCTGCTTCTTTATGCCGGCATTTTCAAAGAAAAATCTTGGCCCTAAAGGGGCTGATGGATGACGCCCTTTTGGCCATCAAAAAAGAGCTTCAAAAGGAGCCTGATAATCTTTCTTTAAGAATGGAAGAGGTAGAGCTACTTCTTGAAGCTAAAAGGCCAGGGGAGGCCAGAGATAGCCTTTATAAAATCTATGAAGCCTTTAACAAAAAGGGAAAGAAGCCCCCATGTTTTTTTCATCAAGCCCTTATTGCCATTAAAAGCCAGGAAGAAAATAGGTAGCCAGACGGTGGGCGTCCCCTTTTATATTCAAAAAACTTTTAAACATTTTTCCCTCTCAAACGTCTAATTAATAAATGAAGAAAAAAGACGCTGAGCTCATCAAAGACTACCTGAATGGTGATGAAACAGCCTTTGATGTCCTGATGACAAGATATCAGGAAGATGTATTTCGTTTGGTTCGCTCTGTTGTCTTTGATTTGGAAGATGCAAAGGATATCACGCAAAAGGCCTTTATTAAGGCGTTTAATAATCTAAAAAAATTGAGAAAAAGAGATAGTTTCAGATCATGGCTTTTTAGGATTGCTATTAATCTATCAAGAGATCATTTAAGAACCAAAAAGGAACATCTCGAACTTGAGCCCTGGATGAAGGTTGATATGGAGAACGCACCAGAAAAAAGCCTTATTAAAAGAGAAATTAAGGAGAGCGTAAAAAAGGCAATTATGAATCTTCCTCCCAAACAACACATGGTTGTAAGTTTAAGGCTTATTAAGGGGATGAGTTTTAAGGAAATATCAAGACATCTTAATATCAAGGAAGAGACTGCAAGAACAAATTTTTTCTTTGGAATTAAGGGGGTTAGAACCTTTTTACAGCAAAAAGGATTAGGTCTATGAAGTGTGAAGAATTTTGGGAAAAGGCAACAGCTCATTTGGCAGAAGAAGCCCTTGAGGCAGACCTTTCATCAGATCTTAAAAGTCATCTGGAAGAGTGCAAAGAGTGTCAAAAGGAATGGGAGCTTTTTAGATGTGGTATGGAAGGCTTGAGGACAGATGCCCATGAAGAAGAGCCAGAGCTTTTCTGGATAGAGATGAAAAATAATGTGAGGGCAAATTTGAAACCTCCCAAGCAAAGGTTGAGTTTTTTAAAGGGATTTTTCACCTGGAAGTGGGCATTTGCCAGTGCGTCTGTGGTCCTTTCTCTTGTTTGTCTAATTAGCATTGGCCTTTTTTATAAGCAAGGCCCTGGCTTAGAGGCCCAGGATATAGTTGCCATGTTTGACCCTGTGCCCATGTCACTTGATAGTGTTAAGGAAGAGATTGATAGGGAAACAGAAAAAGAGTCTTCAAAAGACACAGGTTATGACCCTTATATCCTTTGCGGAGTTTCAGATGGCTGGAGTGCAGTTCTCGACGAAGTAGATTCTCAAGAGGATTTAAATACAATCAATGACATTAGTAAAAAAAGAGGTATGGAAAAGGGCAATGGCCAGGCTCTTATTCATAGAGGGTATGAAAGCGCCTGAAAATTTATTTTGGTCTAATCAGGCATTTGGATTTGCCACAACCTTTTTATCAAGGAGGCGGATCATGAATAGAATAATGACTATATGGTTTGTCCTGATATATGTTGCCATTGCATTGATCGGGACAGCCAAGGGGGATGTATTTCCAAAAAGGAATCAAAGGGTCAATGAGATCAAAGAGCGTCTCATTACCCTCAGAAACTGGAAGTTAATGGAAGAATTCAATTTAACCGGAGAAAGGGCCCAAAGGGTCTTTAATATTCTTTCCCAATTTGACAGGGAAAGAGAGCGACTTCTCATTAAAAGAAGGAGGCTTATTAAGAGGCTCCATGATGCCATTGATGGTTCAGCCCGGGATGATGAATTGAAAAGGCTTATGACAGAATTGACTAATATAAATATAGAGCTATCAAGAATTTCTCAAAGGGAGCTTGAGGGGCTAAGAAAGGTATTTACAACAAGAGAGCTCGCCAGATATCTTCTTTTTTCTCAACGGTTTGCTAGGGAGGCAAGAAGATTGCTTGAAAGAGACAGGCGGAATCGTCCTAGGCCAAATGTATTACGGCCTCAAGGGCCAGATAG
Source organism: Deltaproteobacteria bacterium (assembly GCA_026991135.1). Classification (GTDB taxonomy): domain Bacteria; phylum Desulfobacterota; class Dissulfuribacteria; order Dissulfuribacterales; family QOAL01; genus JAADCZ01. Next base: position 8,824 of record JALXCD010000133.1, read on the forward strand.
GCAAGGAAGCTTTCCTCCAAGAAGAAATAGCTGGTAATTTTGTTAGTATTTGTTTTTAAGGTAATTAATAATGGTCTTTTTTTCTTGTGCGGAAAGAGTTGCCCCATGTCTAATCATTCTTTCAATTATTTCATCCCATTCCTCATCGGGGCGGTTCTTTTTGTAGATACGGCTGGTGGTATGGCAGGCAGTGCATTTTTTATTGATCAGACGCTCTCCAAGCTCCTTTGGAAAACACCCGTATAAAAAAATCAGATTAAGGGCTAGAAAAACAAGAAAAAGTTCTAAAAGGAGCTGTTTCATTTTTGTTTTACATCAGTTTTTGTTGTTGAAAGTAAATTTCTGATGAAAAGGGTCCTGAATATATCCGCCTTTCCAATGGTATGAGGAGAATATGTTAACCAGATGGAAGGCTCTTTTTCCTCTTTTAAATACCAGTCTTTTATAAGAGGTTTTATATGATCATTTAAAACTGGCTGTATATTATCAAAGATAAGGTCATCATCACTATTCACATAACTAATTGATAGGTCAAGTATTGGACGAATTACACCGATCTTTTTTTCTTTTGTGATACCAAGGATGACAGGCCACCATCTCCTTTTTTTAAATCCTTTTATCCACACGCCATTAACTGGAATATTGTTGATTTTATCAAGCATGAAAGCCTGTCCATTTTCAATCTCGCTTTCCCCCTGAAAACGAATGTAAGACCAGTCTTCCATGTCGGGCTTATCAAGCCGTAAAAGGTCTATGCCAAAATCATAAAAGCCCCATTTTGCATGGCATGAGGCACAAGAGGCCTTTGAATCTTCTTCATGGCCAAATCTTTTGCTAAGGTGATTATGGCAGTCTCTACAAGAGCCCTTTTCTAGAGTTGTTTTTTCACCGTGAAATTCATTTTGACCATGACAATCCGAACATATAAAGCCCTTTTGGGCATGGATGTCCTCTGACATTTCTATCCATTCAAGGCCATAGGGTCGTTTAACCTGTTTTCCATTTTTAAAAGGAGCCCTAAAATCTTCTGGAAAGTCCTTTTCAAACCATCCCACAAAGTCCCATCCGACAAAATTTCCATAATGACAGGAAAGGCAATTTTTGATTGTTGGTTTATGAAATACATGTCTCCCTTTTTTTGAAAATTTTAAATGGCATGCGCTACACCCAAGGCCTCTTTTTGTCTCCTCATAATCATCTCCATCATAATATACATGGCACCTAAGGCATCTTCTTGCCAGAAGGTCTATTATAAGTTCCTTCTTGTCCTTAGGGTTTTCTATCCCTTTTATTTCAAAAACTCTGGGAGGTTTGTCCTTTGGAAAAAAGGCCTTCCATACCTTTTCTATTTCATCTTCTAGTGTGTAATGTGGCCGGTTCATGGCCGTTTCTACTTCATGGTTGTGACATGGAGCGCAGTATTTTCTGGCATTTTTAATGGATGCAGGATGTCTTATAAGACCTTTATGGGCTAGATTTTTTGTGTATCCCCTTTTGTTTCCCTTGTGGCACTTTGTGCATCCCAAATCGTGAGCCTTGTCAATCTTGATTTTATGACAGGTTTTACATTTTGATTTTTGCGCATGATATCCATAGGGTGGACTACAGGAACTTATAAGAGTAGAGAAGAAAAATAAAAAAGATAGAGATATAGATGTCCAACTATTTTTTAAGGGCATAAAAAAGGCCCTTTAAAAGGGCTCACAATTTTTGATTTTTTATAGCAGAGGATTTGGGAATTGGCTATAGGAAAAGAAGATTATTCTTTTTTCATACCTATTCCTGAACACTTATATGCCGTACAGCTTTTCCTTTTTTCCATTGGACAATTTACGATATTCCAGCAGGCAGTATATTCCATTAATTTTTTTATGCCAGCAATGCTTATTCCCTGATCATGTATCATGTGCCTAAGGCATTTGATCCACTGAATATCATTAAGGCTATAGTATCTTCTTCCACCTTTTCTTTTTGGCTTTATAAGCCCTTCGTCTTCATATATTCTAAGGGTCCTAGGGTGAACCTCCAGCATCGAGGCCGCTGTACCAATTGGAAAAAGGGCCTTATCCGGTTCCACCCCTTCAAAACCTGTTTCTATATCAACCTTGCTTTTTTTATCAGTGGCCTTTAAGGATTTTTGTTTTTTTAATCCTTCCGATTCTTGTGTAGGCACGGTAAACATATCCCTTTTCTCTCTTTAAGGGGCCCCATGACGGGGCCCTGTAATTTTTAATGTTCGCTTGCTGAAAATACCTTTCCGAAGAAACGTTCACCCAGTAAAAAGCCTGCTATTGTAAGAGATATTGAGCCTGCTACTACCAAAAGCTCTGCTGGAGATGGCATATACTGCAAATAGGTTGGTAGATTGTCCCAGCCCAAATAACTAGGAACTGTTTGCCCGTTAACAACCAGATCATATCTCTGGAAAAAGCCGCCCACTAGGGCCATCAAGGATGCGGCTGACATGGCAGTGACATTATTCAACTGGGTTCCAACAAGAAGAACCAGTGGAATGATGATTCCGATGATGGTTTCAAATACCCAAAAGTTGGTTGAGAGATTTCCTTTTATCAGGTTCATGGCAGCTATCTTGGCCAGTTCACCATCAGTCATAAGAACTATGAAACGCCATACAGTGGCAATCGCAATGAGGAAAAGACATAGGGCAACAATTTTTCCAGCGGTTCTTAGGGCTATAAAGTTTTTCTCGTCTATCTCTTCGCCCCTAAGTTTATAAGCAAGATGGGTAAATAGTATTATACATGCTGCCCCGCTCATTACTGCAGAGCAAAGGAAAAAGACAGGAAGTTGTGCCCCATACCAGAAAGGTCTTGCGGCCAAAGTGGCAAAGACTGCACCGAGGTTAGAATTGGCACCCACTTCAGCAAGTGCACCTAAGACACCAATATAAAGTGCCATCCGCCAGTTTTCTGTAAGTATTCCAAAAAATTCTAATAACATGCATGCTACAGCCAGGCCATAAAGGGTACCCATCCACCAGATATTAGATGTAAAGTTGGGCGAAATGATGTTGTAAAGAAGCATTCTGTGAGGGCTTTCAAGCTCAACACCAATGGATAAAAAGGCAGCAAAGATTGTAATTATTGAAAGATAAACCGCTCTATTTGCAAGTGGCGCCAAGGGATTTCCGCCAAAGGCATGACTCATTGCAGCAATAAGTACCAGACCGGTAGAAATAATTGCAAAGGATGCATAGTTGGAGATTAAAATACCCCAGGGGATATCTCTTGTAACTGCATATATCCCTTCATGACCATGGATAAATCCATAGACTCCTAGCCCAAGGACAGCTAATACTACTCCTAAAAAGCCGAGGGCGATTACGGTAACTCCTGGCTTGGCCAGTCGCGGTTCAACCCAAGTAGTCAAAGCTGAAAGTGCATTTGCCATGATAATTCCTCCTTCTCCTGAAAAATATTCAAACTTATACTTGACAGTATTTGGTTAGCTTGCTAAAGATTTGATTATTAGTGTTATCCTCCCTATTAGGGCGCTCATTTTTGGGGCCCTGAGCCGCCACTCAGGGCCTTTTCCTTTTCGGTCCTAAAGCTCAAAATATGTCCCAATGACAAACGCCATTACTAAGTGCAATGGTTAGACCAAATGGGCAAAAAATACCCCTTTTTTGTTAAATTTTTCTGTTTTTTAATTAAAATTAATATGTTAACAAATAAGAAAATTTAATATGGTAATTTTCTTAAAGAATAAAATTATCATTTTTTATTAACAAAGCCTGAAAATAAGCTCAAAATAGAAATGCTTGACTTAAAATAAGCCCTGTTTTCTGGCAATTTTTTATAGATTTTTCAGGCCGGATTAAAAGATAGTGATTTTAAGGGGTTAACTTTGGAGGGTTGGCTGTATTTTTTTTGACGTTGTACTTGCACCACCGATATTTTTTTTTAATTTGCTAAGTTTACTGTAATCTGTTTCTCCTGTTCTGTATTGCACTGCACCTATTCCCATCCAAAGTATTCCTTTGAACATTGCGTGAAGCAATGCGATATAAATACCTGCAAACACGCTCAATTCGGTTCCTATTCCAAGTCCGACGGCAATATAACCGAGTTGTCCGACAGACGACCAAGCAAGAAGTTTACGAATATCATTTTGGAATATAGCCCAAAAGGTTGCTAAAACAGCAGTTATTGCTCCCAACCAAGCAAGTATTTCGCCTGCGAGATGAATGTTGTTGTGCATAAAAAGATTGACAGCAACCAATCCCATAC
>JALXCD010000134.1 GCA_026991135.1 Deltaproteobacteria bacterium
ATTATATTTATATCCCAAATCTTGTTAAGGGGTTTTTATGAAAAGAAGGATTAAAAAGGCAATTGAAGAAGCATATAAAGAATTAGTGAAAAAGAAGAGATTTCCAGATGATGATGTACCAAGCTCTCACTTAATTTCAATTCCAAAACAGGAACAGCACGGGGATTATGCAAGCAATTTTGCAATGGTTATGGCATCAAGGCTAAAGATGCCTCCAAGAAAGATCGCCCAGGAGATAGTTTCGGCCCTTGGAGATTCGCTCGACTTTGAAAAAATAGAAATAGCAGGCCCTGGCTTTTTAAACTTTTTTATTTCAGATACCTTTTGGCAAAACTCCCTTAATAATATAAGAGATCTTGGAGAACACTTTGGAAGCTCAGATGCTGGAGCTGGCAAAAGGGTCCTTGTGGAATTTGTAAGTGCCAATCCAACAGGCCCCCTACATGTAGGTCATGGCCGGGGTGCTGCTGTGGGAGATAGCCTCTGCCGAGTCTTAAAGAAGGCAGGTTTTCAGGTGGAAAGTGAATATTATATAAATGATGTTGGGAACCAGATGAATAACCTTGGGAAATCTGTTTATTTGAGATACAAGGAGGCCTTTGGCGAAAGGGTCGATTTTCCTGACGACTGTTATAAAGGAGATTACATAAAGGATATTGCTGAGGGTGTTAAAAGGGAGTTTGGAGACGAGTTTCTTAAGAAAGACCTTTCAGAATGCCTTGATTTTTTTACAAAAAGGGCAGTAGATGAGATTTTTTCAGGCATAAAAGAGGACCTAAGGGAATTTAGAGTAAATTTTGATAACTGGTTTAGTGAAAGGACCCTTCACGAGTCAGGACTCATTGAAAGGACAATAGAGGAGTTAAAGGAGCGTGGGCTCATCTATGAAAAGGAAGGGGCCCTTTGGTTTAAAACAAGTGAGTTTGGAGATGAAAAGGACAGGGTTGTTAAGCGCTCAAATGGTATTTTGACCTATTTTGCAGCAGATATTGCCTATCACAGGCAAAAGATTCAAAGAGGATATGATCTTTTAGTGGATATCTGGGGGGCAGATCACCATGGTTATGTCCCAAGGGTTAAGGCAGCCATAAAGGCCTTTGGGAAAGATGAAGATATCTTAAAGGTTCTTTTGATTCAGCTTGTAAATCTTATAGAAGGGGGGAAGCTCAAGGCCATGTCCACTAGGGCAGGCGAGTTTGTAACCCTTCGTGAAGTGATCGATGACGTAGGTGTGGATGCAACAAGATTCATTTTTCTTACAAGAAAGTGTGACAGCCACCTGGATTTTGACCTTGACCTTGCAAAGACCCAAAGTCAAGAAAACCCAGTTTATTATGTCCAGTATGCACATGCGAGGCTTGAGAGTGTTTTTAGAATGGCGAAAGATAGGGGTTTTGAACTTCCCAATAAGGATGAAGCAGATCTTTCTCTTTTAAATGCCCCTGAAGAGATAAAGATAATGAAGGTCCTTAATCAGTTTCCAGAAGTGGTTGAAGGCGCTGCCCTTAATCTTGAGCCCCACAGAATAAGTTATTATTTGACAGAACTGGCAGGACTGTTACATAAATACTATACTAGATATAGATTTATTGGGGATGATCCATTGTTGACCAAGGCAAGATTGGTCCTTGCCCATGTCATTAAGATCGTATTAAAAAATGGCCTTGAGCTACTAGGTGTTGAGGCACCTGAAAGGATGTAGCATCAGGCCGTCAGGGGTTAAGAGATGTCAGTCAATAAGAAGAAAAAAACAAAGCCTATTCAGTTTCAGATTGGTTGGCCTGGTCTTATTGCTATAGTTCTTACATCATTTTGCGCTTTTTTATGGACCTTTGTCCTAGGTTTTTGGGTTGGACAAAAGGTGGTAACAGGAAATTGTCCACAGGAAAAGGTAGAGGTTTTTAAACCTGCTAAAACGACTTCAGAGGGTGTTATTTCCACTCCAAATACAATAGAAAACACCAAAGAACTTTATGCAAAAAAGGAACTTGAGAGTCTAAGAGAAGAAATTTTAAAGGAAGATGCAATTGATAAAGAATCTTCTGAAAATGATGTCATTGGTCCCAAAAATAAGGGAGAGATAATCGAGGAAAAGATAGGCCAAGAGCAAAAAGAAGAGCCTTTAAAAAAGACATCGGTTCAAAAAGAAGAGAATAAAGAAAAATCAGCCAAAAAGGAAGAAAAGATCCAGGTAAAGGGCCAAGAGAAAAATAAAATAGAGCATAAAGATGTCAAGAAAGAGGTTATAAAGACCGAAAAAAAAGCCAAAAAGCAAGAAAAGGAGCTTAAGAGGTATTTTGCCCTTCAAATTGCTTCCTATAAAAGGATTGAACATGCAAAAAGAGAAGCAAAGAGATGGGAAGAAAAGGGTTATTTTGTAAAGATTCAAAAGGCGAATCTTGGAAGAAAAGGTATTTGGTACAGGGTGTATATCGGGAAATATAAGAGCTTAAAGGAGGCAAAAAAGGCCTCGGTCAAACTTGCTTCAAAAGAGGGTATAAGGTCCTATGTGGCCTCTTTTGGGAAATAATTAATTCCATATTTTTTAAAGATATTTGCCTCTTTTGACATATCCCCCTTTGGGACCTATCTTTTCTACGGCAATCCACAATGCGTGAAATGAAAATAAGAAAGGCAAGGATAGAGGATGTCAGGTCCATTCATGGGCTTTTGACACATTTTTCAGAAAAGGGCCTTATACTTCCAAGGTCCTTAAGTGATCTTTATGATCACTTAAGAGACTATTCGGTTATTGAGGCAAAAGGTGGAGAGATAATAGCAACTGTGGCCCTTCATGTATGTTGGGAAGACCTTGCAGAGGTCCGCTCTCTTGCTGTAAGGGAGGACTTTCAAAAGGAAGGCCTTGGAAGGAGCCTTGTGGAACATTGTGTATCAGATGCCATAACACTTGGCATTTACAAGGTATTTACCCTTACTTATCAGCCTGAATTTTTTAAAAGGCTTGGTTTTAAGGAGGTTGACAAATCAGTGCTTCCCCACAAGGTATGGGCAGATTGTGTAAGGTGCCCGAAGTTTCCAGAATGTGATGAAGTGGCACTTTTGCTGGAATTATAAAGTAAAATTGAAAAGAAATAGAGGTCTATAAAAGAGATGTTGATAGGAAAGGTTTTAACAAAGGTATTTGGAACAAAACACGAAAGAGAGATAAAAAAGCTAAGACCCATAGTTGAAAAGATAAATAGTCTTGAGCCTGAGATTTCTAAGCTTTCAGATGATGAGCTAAAGGCCAAGACCCCGTATTTCAAGGAACAGATAGAGCGGGGAAGAAGCCTCGATGATCTTTTGCCAGAGGCCTTTGCAGTGGTCAGGGAGACCTCAAAAAGGGTCCTAGGCATGAGGCACTTCGATGTTCAGCTCATTGGCGGAATAGTGCTTCACCAGGGAAAGATTGCAGAGATGAAAACAGGTGAAGGTAAGACCCTTGTGGCAACCCTTCCTGTCTATCTCAATGCCCTTCTTGATAGAGGCGTCCATGTTGTCACTGTAAATGACTACCTTGCCAAAAGGGACGCGGAGTGGATGGGAAAGATATATAATTTTTTAGGCCTTGATGTAGGGGTGATTGTCCACGGCCTTGACGATGATGAGAGAAAAAAGGCCTATAATGCCCATGTTACCTATGGAACCAATAACGAGTTTGGATTTGACTATCTTCGCGACAACATGAAATATTCCCTTGAGGACATGGTCCAGAGGGATTTTTACTATGCCATTGTTGACGAGGTGGATAGCATCCTTATTGATGAGGCGAGGACCCCTCTTATCATTTCAGGCCCTTCTGATGAATCTACAGAGCTTTACTATCGGGTAAATCAGATAATCCCCTTTTTGAAAGAAGAGCACTATACTATAGATGAAAAGGCCCGAACTGTAACCCTAACTGAAGAAGGCGTTGCCCAGTGTGAAAGGCTTTTGGGAGTTGAAAATCTCTATGATCCCAGAAATTCCGAGCTTCTTCACCATGTTCAGCAGGCCTTAAAGGCCCACAAGCTCTTTAAAAGGGATGTTGATTACATTGTAAAAGACGGGCAAGTGATAATTGTCGATGAATTTACAGGAAGGATCATGCCAGGAAGGCGTTATAGCGATGGCCTACATCAGGCCCTTGAGGCAAAGGAAGGGGTGAAGATAGAAAGTGAAAACCAGACCCTTGCCTCCATAACTTTTCAGAACTACTTCAGGATGTATGAAAAGCTTGCTGGCATGACCGGAACTGCTGATACAGAGGCTGCAGAATTTAAAAAGATATATAACCTCGATGTAGTGGTTATTCCAACTCATAAGCCCATGATAAGGGAAGATTATCCCGATGTGGTCTTTAGGACCGTTGAGGAAAAGTTCAGGGCAGCAGCTAGGGAGATTAAGGAACTTCATGAGATGGGACGTCCGGTCCTTGTTGGAACAACGAGTGTGGAAAACTCTGAAAAATTGTCAGAGCTTTTAAAAAAGATGGGCGTTCCCCACGAGGTTTTAAATGCAAAGCATCATGAAAGAGAGGCAGAAATAGTTGCCCATGCAGGTGAGAAGGGCAGGGTGACCATTGCCACAAACATGGCAGGAAGAGGTACAGATATAGTCCTTGGGCCAGGTGTAAAGGAGCTTGGAGGACTTCATATCCTTGGAACAGAAAGACATGAATCTAGAAGAATTGATAATCAGTTAAGGGGACGTTCCGGCCGCCAAGGAGACCCGGGTTCCTCAAGATTTTATCTTTCCCTTGAAGATGATCTTTTAAGAATATTTGGCTCTGACAAGATAAAGGGTCTCATGGACAAGATGGGAATGAAAGAGGGCGAGCCAATAGAGCACCCCATGCTTTCAAAGGCCATTGAAAATGCCCAGAGAAAGGTTGAGGCCCACAACTTTGAGATAAGAAAACACCTCCTTGAATATGATGATGTCATGAACAAACAAAGGGAGGTGGTCTATAGTCTGAGACGCCAGATAATGGCAGGGAAAAATCTTAGGGAGGAAATCTACTCATATATTGATGAAATTGCCCAGGACCTTGCAAACACCTATGCAGATGAAAAGCTTCCAAGTGATGAGTGGGACTGGAAGGGCCTTGAAGATAACCTGAGGGCAAGATATGGCCTTGAAAGGAGATTAAAAGACTTTGGAGACTTGCCAGATAGCAAGGATGAGCTTGTTGAATTCATCAAAAGGGTCATAAAGGATACCTATGAACGGCAGGTTGAGCTCTTCGGTGAAGAAGAAATGGCAATGGCAGAAAGGTTTATCCTTCTCCAGAATCTAGATGCAATTTGGAAGGACCATCTCCTTAACATGGACCACCTCCGGGAAGGCATAGGTCTTAGGGGATATGCTCAAAAGGACCCCCTCCAGGAGTATAAGAAGGAGGGGTATCAGATGTTCCTTGACATGATAAAGCGCTTTAGAGAAGAGACTGTAAGCCTTATGTTGAGGATTCGCCCCATGAGGCCAGAGGAGGTGGAAGAGCTTGAAGAAAGAAGGCGTAGAAAACAGCAACAGGAGCTTAGGATGAGCCATGGAGGCGAGGAAGAAAATAAGCCAAAGCCAGTAAAAAGAAAGGGCAAAAAGATTGGAAGAAATGAGCCGTGTCCCTGTGGAAGTGGGAAAAAATATAAGAAGTGTTGCGGGAGGAAATGATGGAGGTCCAGGGTTTTAAGGCAGGTGCAGTCAGTGCAAACATTAAATATCAGGGCCGCCTTGATCTTGGAATAATACTTTCCAGTGTTTCCTCGGTAACAGGGGCAGTATTTACTAGAAACATCGTAAAGGCCGCCCCGGTACTTGATGGCATCGAGCTTTTATCAAAGGGCAGAAGCTTTAGAGCAATAGTGGTAAATAGCGGAAATGCCAATGCCTGCACCGGTGAAAAAGGGCTTTCGGATTGTTTAAAGATAAGGCAGGAAGCGGCTAAGGCCCTTGGGATAGAGCCTCATGAAGTCCTTGTGGTGTCAACCGGGGTGATAGGGGCATATCTTCCAATGGATAGGTATCTTAGGGGCATAAAAGAGGCATCCCAGAAGCTTTCTGAAGAGGGACTTCTGGCTGTTTCAGAGGCGATCCTTACAACAGATACCAGAAACAAGGTTGCCATGAGGGAGGTAGAGATAGAAGGGACCCTGGTGAAGGTTTTTGGTATGGCAAAGGGTGCAGGAATGATCTCTCCTTCAATGGGGCCTCCTCAGGCCACCATGCTTTCCTTTATTCTTACAGATGCCTATGTGGATGAAGAATACTGGCAGGAGATAATAGAAAGGTGTGTTGAGCTTACATTTAATCGCATCACTGTTGATGGAGATATGAGCACCAATGATACAGTTATTGGCATGGCAAATGGTCTTGCAAGAAACAGGGTTGCCGATGGTCAGGGTCCAGAGTCAAAACCCCTTGAAGGGGCCGTATATGATGTAATGAAGAGCCTTTCCCAACAAATTGTTATGGATGGGGAAGGGGCAACAAAATGTGTTACCATAAGGGTTACTGGTGCCCGGGATGAAAAAGAGGCAGAACTTTGTGCAAGGGCAATTTCCAATTCGAATCTAGTAAAGACTGCCTTTTTTGGAGAAGATCCAAACTGGGGAAGGATAATTGCCGCAGCCGGTTATTCTGGGGCAAAATTTAATCCCAAAAAGTCAGTGATAAAGATTGGAGGTGTTGAGATATTCAAAAAGGGCCAGCCCCTTGATGAAAAGGCAGAAGATAAAGCAAAGGAGGCTATGAAAAAGCCCCTTTTCAAGGTAGAAGTTGATCTTGGCGCCGGTAAATCTGCCTTTGAAATGCTCACCTGTGATCTTTCTACAGAATATGTGCACATAAACGCAGACTATCGCACTTGATTTTTTAGTGCAAAGTGAACAAGTTATTCCCGAAAATACGCCAGGATACTTGAGAGGGTCTGGATGGAAGCCAATACCAGAAACGGTGACATCCACCTTTTTAGGGTAAAAGATTGTGCCCTGGTAAGACAAAGCACCGGGCTTAAGGCCCTTACTCTTAGAGAGTTTAGGGATCTTATGGAGAGGATTCCATCAGGAAGCATATATCATCATTTTTGGGGGCGCTTTTTGCAGCCCCAGTTCGATGAGCCCGAATACAACAATGACTTTGCAGCATGGGCATATCATGGCCTTCACGAAAAGGCCCTTGCAGAAAAATTGAGTGTAATTGATCCCACAGAATATGAAGATATTGAAGATCTCAGGCAGGAACTAATAGACAGAGTTGAAGAATATATCTATGAAAATGAAAGGGTTACATGGCTAAGGGCAGATGAAGAGTTCTTTTTCCTTCAAAGCCAATTGGTTGTCCTTGATACCTCATTGGTAATGAATGAGCCAAACGAACTCTTGGACCTAATACCCCGAATGTCCCTTGGCTCAATTTTTTATCATTTTATCGATGCTAGAAAAAGGACCCCAGAAAATATAGACGATTTCAGCACCTGGTTAAGTGGTTTTTCTAACCAATATCAACCTTTGATAATGGCCTTTAGAAGCATTGACCCCTATTTTAGTTCCCTTAAGGCCATAAGAAACAGGCTTTATGAGGAATGTGTCCGGTTTTTTTAAGAGGGGTTAGCCATGGATCTTCTAGAAAGATATGAAGGAGTGGCAGGTAAAGAGGTTGTTGAGCATCTAAGACAGTTATCCATGCCCCTTCAGGGTAAAAGGGTGGTTCATGTAAACTCTACAAGGGAAGGAGGTGGAGTAGCAGAGCTTCTGGCAAAGATTGTCCCAATGATGAACGCCCTTGGTATAGACACCAGTTGGGAAGTAATAAGAGGAAGCCAGAGCTTTTTTGAGTGTACCAAGGGTTTTCATAACAGTCTTCAGGGAAATCGGGTGATAATTTCCCAAAAGGCAATTGATGAGTATGAAAGGATAAACAGGGAAAACGCCAATGAGTTAAAAAAGACCTTGGAAGAGGCAGACTTTGTTTTTATTCATGACCCTCAGCCTGCAGCTCTTATTAAACACTTTCCTAACAGAAAAGGGAAATGGATATGGCGCTGTCATATTGACTGTAGCAGGCCTTACAGACCAGTCTGGAAGTATTTAAAGGAGATTGTTTCAGGCTTTGATGCCAGTATCTTTTCTACAGCCCAGTTTGTTCAATCCCTTCCACACCCTCAATACATCATTGCCCCGAGCATTGACCCACTTAGCGAAAAGAATATGGAACTTCCCTCTGAGGAGATAGAATCTGTAAAAAAGAGATTTGGAATAAGGGATGATATCCCCATGATTCTTCAGGTTTCAAGGTATGATAGATTCAAGGACCCAGTTGGAGTAATAGAGGCCTATAGGCTTGCCAGACGGATAGTGCCACTTCAGTTGGTCCTTGCTGGTGGAGGGGCTACAGATGATCCTGAAGGTGACACTGTGTTAAAAGAAGTGAGACAGGCGGCAAATGACGACCCTGACATCCATATCCTTGTTCTTCCACCAGATGCCCACAGGACCATTAATGCCCTTCAAAGGGCAGCAGATATTGTCCTTCAAAAATCCATTAAAGAGGGCTTTGGTCTAACTGTTACAGAGGCCATGTGGAAATCAAAGCCGGTAATTGGAGGGGATACGGGTGGAATAAGACTTCAGGTTATTGATCACTACACGGGTTTTAGGGTTAGGACACCTGAAGGTGCAGCCCTTAGGATCAGATATCTTTTACATGCAGAAGAAAAAAGGCGTGAAATGGGAGAAAGGGCTAAGAGATTTGTCCGTGAAAATTTTCTTTTAACAAGGCATCTAAGGGAATATCTTTCTTTGATGATAGCTATCTTTCATGAACTCAAGGATAGAGTAGATTTAAGCCTGATGAATTGCAGTAATTAGTAAAATTAATAACTTATTGAGGTTTCAAGGAGTCATGGAATCAAAAGTATATATAATTTTTACCACCTGTGGAAGCAAAGAAGACGCTGACAAACTGGCAAGGCTTTTAGTAGAAAAAAGGCTTGCTGCCTGTGCCCAGGTATCTGGCACCATAACCAGTTTTTATTGGTGGGAGGATAAACTCCAGGAAGACACCGAATGGCAGGTCAAATTCAAGGTTCTGGCATCAAACTATGAAAAGGCAGAACGCCTTATTAAGGAAAATCATCCCTATGATCTTCCTCAAATAATTGCGTTGCCAGTAGAAAGGGCACTTTCGGAATTCATTAATTGGGTTGCCAAAGAAACCCAGGGGAATTAATTTTTCCAGGAAATTCATTTGGAGACCTGAATGGAAATGAAAGAAGCAACAGAGTTGTCTTTTGAAAAGCAGGGCGGGTTGATACCTGCCATTGTACAGGACTTTGAAACTGGGGAAGTCTTGATGCTTGCCTATATGAACAAAGAGGCATGGGAAAAGACCCTTTCAACAGGAAAGGCCCATTACTGGTCAAGGTCCAGAAACAAGTTATGGCTCAAGGGCGAGACCTCCGGACACATCCAGGAGGTAAAGGAGGCAAGGGTTGACTGTGACCTTGATACTGTCCTTCTCAAGGTAAAACAGATTGGTGGTGCTGCGTGTCACACAGGCCATAAGTCTTGTTTTTTTTACAAGGTGAATGGTGAAGTGCTTAAAGAAGAAGGCGAATTAGTGTTTGATCCAAAGGAGATTTATAAAAAGTGAAAAAGCTTAAGTTTGGAATTCCCAAGGGAAGTCTTGAAAAGGCAACTATTGAACTTCTGGCAAAGTCAGGGTGGCGGGTAAATGTGCATCACAGGAGCTATTTTCCTGAAATTGATGATCCAGAAATAGAGTGCAGTATCTGCCGTGCCCAAGAGATGTCCCGGTACGTGGAAAACGGCACCTTGGATGTGGGTATTACAGGTTACGACTGGATTTTGGAAAACGAATCCGATGTTCATATGGTGACAGACCTCATTTACTCCAAGGTGAGCAGAAAGCCGGCACGTTGGGTCTTAGCCGTCCCTGCAAATTCTCCATATAAGAAACCGGAAGATTTGGAAGGCAAAAAGATCGCCACTGAATTGGTAAATTTTACAAAAAAATATTTTAAAGAACGTGGAATAAATGTCCATGTAGAGTTTTCCTGGGGAGCTACGGAAGCAAAGGTTGTATCTGGGCTTGCAGATGCCATTGTTGAAGTAACTGAAACAGGGACCACCATAAGGGCACATGGGTTAGTGATAATTGAAGAGCTCATGAAGTCAAATCCAAAGCTTATTGCCAATAAAGAAGCCTGGAAAGATGAATGGAAGCAAAAAAAGATCGGTCAAATAGCAATGCTCATGAAGGGTGCCCTTAGGGCAGACCGGCTTGTTGGTCTAAAGATGAACTGTCCAAAGGACAAGATTCAGCAGGTAGTTTCCCTCCTTCCGAGTCTTAATGCTCCCACCATATCCGCCCTTTATGATGAAAAATGGTGCTCCATTGAAACAGTAATTGATGAAAGCAGTGTAAGGGAACTTGTGCCAAAGCTTCACGAAGCAGGCGCCCAGGGTATTATCGAATACTCCCTTAACAAGGTGCTTTGATGTTTGATGGAGTTAAGGGGTTCATGCATTAAAAAAGTTGAATTTGTAAAAAGCGTATTTTCCCTTAAGGATCTGCCGCAAGAGCAAGGGCCGGAGCTTGCCTTTGCAGGCAGATCCAATGTTGGAAAGTCATCTTTACTTAATGCAATTTTCAATAGAAAAAACCTAGTAAAGGTAAGTAGTCGCCCAGGTTTTACCCAGTCCCTCAATTTTTTTCTCATTAACGATTCCTTCTATTTTGTAGATCTTCCAGGTTATGGCTTTGCAAAGGCGCCCAAAAAGGTTATCAAAAAATGGCAGGCTCTGGTGGAAGGATATTTAAGGGAAAGGAATGCCCTTAAAGGAGTTGTGTGTATCTTTGATATTAGAAGGGGCGTGGATGAACTTGATATTGCACTTGTTTCCTTTCTAAAGGCCATTGATATATTGCCAATAGTTGTATTTAACAAAATTGACAAACTTTCAAACAACAAAATCAACCAGTCCCTTGAACGGGCAAAGATACTTTTACCAAGGCTTGAAATGGCCCCCTTTTGTCTTTCTGCTAAAACCAAAAAGGGTGTTCAAAATTTTTTGGAAAAGGCCATTTGCCCTTTTATAAAATAAACCTTTTTAATTTTTCAAATGTTTGGCATCACTGGGATTGCAAGAGTGATTTTATCCCCTCCATAACAATTTACCAGTTTGCTTGTTCCATGATATCTATTTCCAATGGCTCTAATGATATAGCTTCCCTTTGGAAGTTCAATAACTGGCACTTCAAATTCTTGTTCAAATGATTCCTTGTTTATCTTTTCTGCATAAAATACAAATCCAAAATGGCTCAACTTTTTATGGACTCTAGCATCAAAAGGGGTTATCAAAATTTTGCAAAGTTTTCCAGAGGTTTTAAAATGTTTTTCCCTCTTTAGGTCGGATTTTTTAAGTATCTTTAAAAAATTGACAAGCTCAAGCTCTCCAGATTTTTTAAGTTTTTTAATATCATCATCAGTAACACCAAAAATTTCTTGGATTAGCTTATCAGGGCCATTTATCCGCCATTTTTTGCTGCAAAAAGAGAGAAATTTTTTAAACGGAAATAACTCTAGTGAAACGGGAAGCTGTTCTACATATTTTGGTTCTGAAATGAGATTGTTATAGATGAAACTGCAATCATTTTTATTTAGCCTTGAAATGGTAATGATTTTTTTAGAATCATTTAAGATGGCTATTTTGGATAGATCTTGGGTATCTTTTACTAAAAAGGACCAGCTGACTTCTATCTTACCATTGGATTCATTTATTTTTGTATCTTCATTCAAGATTATGGGAGAATCAGTGATTTTTCTAATGTGTTTGTCAACCCCAAGGGATGCGTAGCCCTTGTTGAAGGACGCCTTCTTAGAAAAACCAAAGGGAGGGGCATTTTTAAGGATTTTCGGTGTGAAATTTACAAAGAAGGCGATCCAGTCATTTCCATGATCAAATTTAACAGTTATTCCAGTACAATTTTCACTGCCTTCAGTAATTATTTTCAGTCTGTTCCCGTCTAAAATGAACTTTTTAACTTCCAGTTCACAGGATTGAAGTTGCTTGTCCGGTGAACAACAAGTTAGAAATAGAAGGGAAAAAATTAATAATAAGGAGATATAGTTTTTCTTCATGACAATATTCCTTAGTCTAATTTTTTAATGTTTCTGCTCTAAAGGGCCTATAGAGTGGGTCTCCTATCAGAATCATTTGCCAAGAAAGAAAAGGGCAGGAAAGGATATAGGCCTCTGCAATAGAGACTCCCTTTTCAACTAACAGCCCAAAAAATAGTTGTGGGGGTGGAAAGGCCTGGAGATAGGGTTCTGCCACAGGTCCCAATGTCACGGAGACTCCATCCATCAAAAGATTCCTGCACCATTCATCATTTTTCCCATGAAGACTTACGCATTCGCCGCTCGCCACATGATATCCGATGGCCCCTTTCACCCATGTAAAACCATCAATAAAGTGGGAAAGACTATACCATCCACAATAAAGGGCAGTATTATTGCAGCTTCCAGGGCCAAACAATTTTGGTGTTTTGTCCAGCTTTACAGAGAATCCTTTTTTCTTTAAATAGGCTCCTGTATCTTTTAGCCATTTGTCATAAACATGGTAAAAATCAATGTTTCCTTTTTTAGGTATTTTTTTATATCTTGACTCATCTTTAACAGTTGCCAGTGTTCTTCCCTTTAAAAATTCCTTTTTGCAATGAAAAATGTATCAGAGATGGGGTTATTTTGATAGATTTTTGAAGATTTTGAGATATCGTTTTCAGATGGGTGGTGCCAACAGATATTGATATTTCTATTGAATTTAAAGTAAATTCTAGCTATTATTAGGGTGTCCTAAAAAGGAGGCCCTATATGTTTGTCCGTG
>JALXCD010000135.1 GCA_026991135.1 Deltaproteobacteria bacterium
GGACCATACCCTTCGCATCTGGGATGCAGATACTGGTTCACTCCTTTATACCTTTTATCATCTTCCCGAGCACAATAGCGCGGTAGCTGACGAACAAAAAAACACCTTCATCTTTGCCACAAAAGAGGCCTGGCGCTGGATCGGGTTTAATGACCTTGACCCGAAAAAAGGTGCTCTTCGCCGTTGGCCGGCAGAAATCTACGGCCCGATCTAGCGGCCATAAAATCTTTATTCATTTTAGGCTTAAAAAATAACAAGGCAGACAAAATTAAGCTAAATGCCCTTTCTACCCAAAGATCCCAAATGGAAAATAATCGGGCAGGGGGGCAGTAAAAACCATCACTTCCCTTCTTGTTGGATGGAAGAATTTGAGCCTTTTTGCATGAAGGGCAATTGCCCTTCCAGAAAGAACCTTTTTGGTGGAGCCATACTTTAGGTCTCCAAGGATTGGGGCCTTTAGGACCTTTGCCATGTGCACCCTTAGCTGGTGGGCCCTTCCTGTTATGGGCCTTAGGGCATATAGAAAAAGGCCGTCTATTTCCCCTTTAAGTTCCCATTGGGTTATGGCAAGTTTTGCCCCCTTTTCGCCCTTTCTTGAGATCCTTGAAACATTTCTTTTCCTGTCCTTTTTTAGAAAGGTCTTGATAATGCCCTTTCTTTTTTTTGAAAGAACAGGGGAAGCGCGGTCAGTTATACAAAAGTAGGACTTTTCAAACCTTCCTTCCCTAATCTCCTCTGAAACCCTTCTTGCTGCCTTTGAGGTTATGGCAAAGCACACAAGGCCTGAAACGGGTCTATCGAGCCTGTGGACAACTGCAAGAAAGCAGTTTCCAGGCTTTTTCCGTGTGATTTTTAGATATCTCTTTCCAAGATCAAGAAGGGAGATGTCACCGCTTGCATCAGGAACCGATGGCATTCCAGAAGGCTTATTGAGGCAAAGAAGGTGGTTGTCTTCATAGATGACAAGCCCTTTGATGTCATCAATATTTTCTTCCATGACTTAGAACTGGCATAAGGGGGATAGTAGCGCCACCTTGCAGGCTTCGCCCCTTCTAATCCGTGAGATGCCTTCATGGATTATTATTGCAGAATTTGAAAGGGCTATTCGCTTAAGCCTGCTTTCTTCCTCAACTGGCTCAGCAAAAAAGGCCTTTCCCTTAAAAGAAAGCCTTGATAGCAAAAACTGCGTCCAGTCAGACCTTCCCTTTACATCCCTGGTTATGGTGGCATTAATGACCCTTGGAAAATCTTCCCTATGCCCTGAAAGCCTAAGTATTCCAAAAAGCGCTATGAAGATAAAGGCCATGTAGTTTGAAGGGGGGCCTCCTGGAAGATTGAATATGAGCCTTTTCCCAATTCTTCCCATGCATACACCCTTTCCAGGCCCCATCCTTACCCTTTTAAACAAAAATTCCACCCCGAGGTCTTCAAGGATTGAGATCACCAGGTCCTTTTCTCCGTCAAGGATACCGCCACTTGTTATTATGCAGTCGTATTCCTTGAGGCTTTTTGCCAATAGCCCCTTTAGGGGATCTATTTCATCCCTTACTATCTTTGACTGGCAGGGGATGCCAAACTGGTTTAGCCAGGCAATAATGGTAGCCTTGTTGCTTGGAAATATCTTTCCCCTTTCTGAAAAATCCCCTGTTTCAGAAAGCTCGCTTCCTGTTGCAACAACAAGGACCCTGGGGAGTCTAAAGACCTCCACCTCGCCTATATTTGCACCTGTCAAAAGGCCAAGAAGGACTGGGTTTAAAGTTGTGCCCCTTTTTAAAAGGAGCTCTCCATCCATACAGTCTGTCCCCCTTTTAAGGATGTTCCTTCCAGATGTTGTTGACGCAAGAACAAGGCAATCCTTCCCCTTTTCCCTTGTAAGCTCTTGGGGAATAACTGCATCTGCACCCTGTGGAATTGGAGCACCAGTCATGATCCTTATGGCTTCACCCCTTTTTACCTTAAGCCCCTTATTTTCCCCGGCAAAAAGGGAGCCCTTGATCCTTAGGGTTACAGGTGAATTTAAGGATGCATCCCTGACTTCTTCTGCCCTAAGGGCAAAGCCGTCTTTAAGGGATGAATCATTTGGAGGTGAGTCGCACCTTGAATGAATGTCAACAGCAAGGACCCTATTAAGTGCCTTTAAAACAGGCACCTTTTCAGTGCCAATGGGAGAAAGACCGGATACTATGGCCCTTGCCTTAGGGAAGGAAATCATTTTTTAGATATTTGCAGACCACTGGGTGCCCTTGGGGGTGTCTTGAAGGATTATTCCCTTTTTCATAAGCTGATCCCTTATGGCATCTGCCCGCTCCCAGTCCTTTTCCTTTCGTGCCTTATTTCTTTCTTCAATCATCCTTTCAAGCTCTGAAAGGGTTATACCTGCCATTGAAAGGGCCTTCATGTTCTTTTCACGGATATATTGGTAAGGATCCTCCTTTAAGATTCCAAAAAGTCCTGCAATATCCAAAAGCCTTTCTATGGCCTCCTTGATTGGCTCTTTATAAAGGGCTGAAGGCCCTTTTTTAAATAGCTCATTCAGCCTGTTAAGGGAGCGTATCCCGTCAAAAAGGTGCCCCAGGGCCTGGGCAGTATTAAAGTCATCTTCCATGGAAGACATTACCCTTTTGCCAATATCCCTTAATCCCTCAATGATGCCCTTTACCTCGTCATTTAGAGGCCTTTTCTTTTTGATATTGCTATCAAGAATCTCTTTGGCCTCATGGATGGCCTTATAACATCTATCAAGGGCAGCGGTTGACTCTTTAAGTGCCTCCCTTGAATAATCAAGGGGGCTTCTATAGTGCTTTGAAAGGAGAAAGAGCCTCAGGGCCTCTGGGTGATACTCAGAAAGGATATCCTTAATGGTAATAAAATTTCCAAGGGATTTTGACATCTTTTCCCCGCTAATGGTCACAAAGCCATTATGTATCCAATATTTTACGAAAGGCTTTCCTGTGGCCGCCTCGGACTGGGCAATCTCGTTTTCATGGTGTGGAAAGGCAAGATCAAGCCCCCCTCCGTGGATATCCAGGGTTTCTCCCAGATATTTCATGCTCATTGCCGAACACTCAATATGCCAGCCTGGCCTTCCTTCACCCCAGGGGCTTTTCCATTTTGGCTCACCTGATTTTGCTGCCTTCCAGAGTGCAAAATCAAGGGGATCCCTTTTGTTTTCTCCAGGAAGTATCCTTGCTCCCACCATTAATTCTTCGAGCCGTCTTCTTGATAGCTTCCCGTAATCCTTAAATTTTCTTACTGAAAAATATACATCCCCCTTTGCCTCATAGGCATAGCCCTTTTCAATAAGCCTTTCTATGAGTGAAATTATTTCTGGAATATGCTCTGTGGCTTTGGGTTCAATATCTGCCCTAAGAACCCCAAGGGCATCCATGTCCTCATAATAATTTGCTATCTCCCTCTCAGATAGTTCTGTACAACTTATTCCTTCCTCATTTGCCCTCTTTATTATTTTGTCATCAATGTCAGTGAAATTCCTGACAAAGGTTACATCAAAACCAGCTCTTCTTAAAAACCGAACTATTACATCAAATACCACTGCACTTCTTGCGTGTCCTATGTGACACCTGT
Organism: Deltaproteobacteria bacterium; assembly: GCA_026991135.1. Taxonomy (GTDB): domain Bacteria; phylum Desulfobacterota; class Dissulfuribacteria; order Dissulfuribacterales; family QOAL01; genus JAADCZ01. The sequence continues at coordinate 3,586 of JALXCD010000135.1, forward strand.
CATAGGCAGTGATGCCGCAGACATACATCCTTATCTTACCTGGTTCAATTGGCTCAAAATTCTCTTTTTTCCTTGTAAGCGTATTAAATACCGTTAGTGCCATGATTAAATTTCATCCTTGTTCAATATATTCTGATTTGTACAAGAAGCTTCTGCAGGTGCCCTAATCTAAAACGGGTCATAACATGTATCAAGCTAATAGAGACTCATTTTTAAAAATCTTTTTTCTTGACACGGAAAGAACAACGTACTATATATTTGGTTTATACTTTATTTTATAACAATATATTGTATATATTTTATTAGGCTTAATAATTCCCTTATCAGACTACAATTAAATATTTTCCAGGAGGCACAAGATGCACCTAGAACTTCCACGGACATCCCTTCCGCTTTCACATAACGCCCTTGTGGTACTTGCAAAAAGATACCTAAAAAAGGATGAGCTAGGCCAGGTAGTTGAAACTCCGGAAGATATGTTCTCAAGGGTGGCAAAAGCCATCTCCAAACCTGACAAAAAATATGATCCAAAGGCTGACTTGAAGAAGACCGAAAGGCGTTTTTACGAACTGATGACAAGCTTTAAGTTCATGCCCAACAGCCCCACCTTGATGAATGCAGGAAGGGTCCTTGGGCAGCTTTCTGCATGTTTTGTGCTTCCAATAGAAGATTCCATTGAAAGCATCTTTGAGGCAGTAAAACACACGGCAATGATTCATAAAAGCGGCGGCGGGACCGGGTTTTCTTTTTCAAGGATTAGACCTGAGGGCGACCTTGTAAAGACCACCCATGGCGTTGCAAGTGGGCCCATCTCCTTTATGACCATCTTTGATGTGGCCACAGAGACCATCAAGCAGGGAGGAACAAGGCGAGGAGCCAATATGGGCATATTAAGGATTGACCACCCTGATATAGAAAAATTCATAACTTGTAAGAGAGATTTGGAAAAACTCAATAATTTTAACATATCTGTTGCCCTTACAGAAGAATTCATGGAGGCTGTAAAAAATTCTGAAAGTTACCCTTTAATCAATCCTAGAAATGGCAAAGAGGTAAAAAGGCTTCCTGCCCAGCAGATCTTTAATGAGATAGTTGAGTCAGCTTGGGAAAGCGGTGAACCTGGAATAATATTCCTCGACAGAATTAACCGTTCAAATCCAACACCCCATCTAGGAGAAATAGAAAGCACCAATCCCTGCGGGGAGCAGCCCCTCCTTCCATATGAATCCTGTAATCTTGGCTCAATAAATCTTGGAAAATTTGTCAAAGAAGACGGCTCAATAGATTGGGATGACCTTAAAGAGGTTGTCTGGGACGCAGTGCATTTCCTTGATAATGTCATTGATGCCAATAAATTCCCTCTAAAAGAGATCGAAAAGATGACCAAGAAGACCAGAAAGATCGGTCTTGGTGTCATGGGATTTGCTGACATGCTCATTGCCATGAAGATACCCTATAACTCCACTGAGGCAGTGGATGTTGCAAAAAAGGTAATGGCATTTATCGATAAGGAATCAAAAAGGGCCTCAATGGAACTAGCAAAGGTCAGAGGAAATTTCCCTGCTTACAAGGGAAGCGTATATGATACGCCCGAAACCCCTTACATGAGAAATGCCACCACAACAACCATTGCCCCCACAGGGACCATAAGCATAATTGCAGGTGCTTCAAGCGGAATAGAGCCCCTTTTTGCAATAAGCTTTGTAAGGAAGGTCCTTGATGGAAGCGAGCTTGTGGAATCACACCCCATGTTTGTAAAAGTCATGAAGGAAAGAGGGCTTTTTTCAAGCGAGCTCATGGAAGAAATTGCAAAAAAGGGCTCCATTCAGGATATGGATGAGATTCCGGAGGAAATAAAAAATATTTTTGTGACCTCGCAGGACGTGTCCCCTGAAGACCACATTGCAATCCAGGCTGCCTTTCAAGAGCATACAGACAATGCTGTTTCAAAGACCATAAACTTTCCCAACGAAGCCACGGTAGATGACGTCAAAAAGGCCTATATGCTTGCCTGGCAAAAGGACCTTAAGGGGCTTACCATTTATCGATACGGGAGCAGGCCGGTCCAGGTTCTTAATCTAAAAAAGGAAGAAAAGAAAAAGACAAAGGGCGAAGAGGCGCCCAATGGAAAGATAGCCCCAAGACCAAGACCAAGGAGAACCCACGGCATTACCGAAAGGGTAAGGACTGGATGTGGCAATCTCTATGTCACCATAAACTGGGATGATAGGGACTTTTGCGAAGTATTTGCCCAGATGGGTAAGGCAGGAGGATGTGCTGCCTGCCAGATTGAGGCAGAAACTAGACTTATTTCCCTTGCCCTTCGCTCAGGGGTCACTCCAAAGGCCATCATAAAACAGCTTTCAGGCATAAGGTGTCCTTCACCTAGCTGGGACGATGGAAAACAGATACTTTCCTGTCCAGACGGGGTGGCAAAGGTGCTGGCAGAGGCTGCAAATATAACAATAGAATCAAATGAGCCAAATGTTATGACCTGCCCTGACTGTGGCTCTGTCCTTGAGCTTGAGGAAGGGTGCATGCTTTGCCGCTCTTGCGGGTTTTCAAGATGTAGCTAAGGCTCGGGGCTCATAAAAAAAACCCTATCAAATATTCCTTTGACTTCACTGAAAGTCTTAGTGTCTTTAACTGAGCCTTTTATAAGTCCTCTTTTAATGAGTAATTTTAGCCTGTTTGAAAAAGCGGCAGAAAATCGTCTGGATTTGACTGTTTCTCTAAAAGGCCCTTTTTAATGGCCCTTGTAAGGGCCCAGTAATCAATAGCTCCATTACTTTTTGGTGCGTATTTATAAATAAGGGCCTTTTCCCCAGGAGCCTCTGAAAGCCTTACATTTTGTCTTATAAAGGGAAGGAGCAGATCTGTTCCAAAGGCCTTTTTTATCTCCTTTAAAAACTGCCAACTGCTTTTTAGGTTTCTATTAAACATTACTGGGATTATGCCCTTAAGCTCAAGTTTTGGATTGGCCTTTTCCCTAATCCTTTCCATTAGTCTTTTTATTTCAAAAAGGCCGTCAAGGGCAAGAAACTGTAATGGAACTGTAATATATACATACTGGCAGGCAGTAAGACACGATACCAGCAGAAGGCCAATATAGGGCGGCGTGTCAAAGATGATGTAATCAAAGTGGGAATGGCATTCCTTAAGGCATCTTTTTAGCAAAAAGGCCGCCCCCTTCTCCCTGCAAAAGCCTGCCTCAAATTCTGAAAGGCCCTTGTTCCCGGAAAGGATATAAAGCCCTTTGGATTTAGTTGGAGAGATGGCTTCCTTGACTCCTACCTTTCCATAAAGGCAGTCTAGGAGACCATTAGAATTTTTTTCTTGGTCAAGAAGCCAAAGGCTTGCATGAGCTTGTGGGTCACAGTCAACCAAAAGAACCTTTTTGCCCAAAAGTCCTAGCCCCCCGGCCACATGTACTGCAGTAGTTGTCTTTCCGCTTCCGCCCTTTCTATTACAAAAAGACAAAATCTTGGCCATTTTATTCCAGAAATTTAAAGCCAAGTCTTAAAAAATCGCCATCAAGTTCTTTAAACCAACGTAGTTCTGAGAGCACAGGGGCCAGCCTTCCAAGCTGAATCCTGCATCTATCTCCCACCTTTAGCGAAAAGGGCTTTCTTACCACAAGGCCACATCCACCATAAGGGTGTTCATCTGCTATTAATCCTACAAGATTTGGCGTAAACTCTTCTCCCGGTTCTAATGAGATAAGAGCAAATTCCAAAGGATCAGATGCAAATCTAGGATACCGTCTCTTTTCTTCGTGTATTACATTTAGTTTTTTCACTGTTAATCCTTCAAAACTTGAAATACTTTTTTCTTAAGCTCTGGAATCTTGAAGGGTTTGGTGAGTCTAGCTGAAAATCCATATTTTTTATAGTTACTTAGAACATCACCATCAACATAGCCGCTAGCTACTATTAATCTAGCCTTTGGATCTATTTCTCGTATCTTTTGTGCCACCTCTAAACCACCCATACCCCCTGGAACCGTTAAATCAAGCATTACAATATCGAAAGGGGTCTTATCTTTTAATGCCTTTGCATATGTTTTTATTGCATTTTCTCCATTATCTGTTTGAGTTACTTTAAACCCAGCTTCACCCAAAACCTCGCTAACCAATTCCCGAATTACTTCTTCGTCATCCATTATCAATACTGAAAGGCATTTTTTAACTGTTTTTAAGCCAAAAATTCGCTTGGTTGAAATTTCTTTTAAATCCTTTTCTAAGGCTGGCAAATAAATGGAAAAAATTGTGCCTTCTCCAGGTTTAGATTCAACACAAATATGGCCCTTGTGTCTTCTTATGATGTTGTAGGATGCGGCAAGTCCCAGACCTGACCCCTCTTTTTTTGTGGTAAAATAAGGCTCAAATATCTTGTCTAACAAATTTTCTGGAATGCCTATACCATTATCCTTTATATCAATTTTTACAAATCGGTTTGTAATACTTCCGCATCTGCAACAGTCAATTTCCTTAACATTTTCTGCTATTACTTTTAAAAAGCCACCTGCAGGCATAGCATGTACTGCATTAATAACAAGGTTAGAAATTACCTGCCCCAACTGCCCCTTATCACCTTTTATCTTCCAAATATCCTCGTCAAATTCAAAATAGGGTTTTACATTGCTTCCACTCAAATTAAAAATAACAACGGATTTAACCAATTCTTCAATATCTATAACCTCAAAATTGGGCTGACCCTCTTTGGTAAAGGTCAAAAGCTGCCTAGAAAGCTTAGATGCCCGCTCAAATACCGATATGGCATTTTCAAGATATTTAGATGCTGGATGGTCTGGCTCTAGTTTCATTCTCATAATTTCTAGATTGCCCAAAAGACCAGTTAGCATGTTATTGAAATCATGGGCAATACCTCCAGCCAGAAGCTCCAGGGATTCTAATTTGGTAAGCCTTATCTTTTCTTCCACGGCCTTTTTTTGTTCAGTAATATCCTTTAAGAGCATTAATTTTATTGTCTCATCTTTTGAATACTTAAATGGGGTAGAATACATCTCGAGAATTTTTCCGTGACGGCATTTCTTTTCCAGGTGGAAGGCTTGTCCGTCTTTTATAACAAGCGGCAATTTACAATCTGGACAAGGGCCTTTTTGGTCGGCTAGGCTTTTATAACAAATATCTTCTATATTAATTCCAAACCAGTTTTTTGCAGTGTTATTGAAAAAGGCTATACGATAATCCTCACTAATTCCAATGAGAGCCAATCCTAGTTTATCGAGACTTTCTAGGATATTTTTTTGAATCTCTAACAAAACCATATTGATACCCACATTCTTTCATCCAACATCAAGAACTATCCCCACATCTCCATTTCCAAGGATAGTGCACCCCGTCGCTCCAGAAATTGTGCCCAAGTGGCCTGAAAGGGGAACAACCCTTAACTGTTCCTGGCCTATGATTTCATCGACCTCATAGGCAACAAGCCCTGAATGGCTTTCGACAACCACCAAAAGCTCTTTATTGCCATTATTGCCATTGGATTTATGACCAAGGATAGGTCTCACAGAAACCAGTTCATCCTCCATCCTCAAAATCTTATATCCATCATCACAAGATGTAAAGGTGATATCATCCCTTGACGGCTCTAGAATCCTCTTTATGGAATTGACAGGCACTACATAGTTTACACCGCTTTTTTGCATAACCATGCCATGAACAATTGCATTACAGTTGGCAATTCTTATAGAAAAACCATATTTTTCACCTTTGATTGAAAAGGAACGATCCTTAATAAATTCATTTGCCTTTTTAATGGCACCTTCTCTAACATCTTCTTCGAGTTCCCTATTGATAAAAAGTTCTATGATGGTGCTATCTCCAGCATAACGTGAGCTTAATTCGATACTTGTCTTATTTTCGTTTGTTCCAGATGCCTCAATCAACTTAGAACAAAGTACCTTAAAGGGCATCTTCAACTCTTTTAAAAGACCCCTTGATATCCTTGTATTATTGTCATGGATTTTAATGGCCACCTGGATGCCCTTTGCCCCACTGATGTTTCTGATCTTAAGACCTGCCCATTCCAAAAACTCCAGAGTGCTTACAGTTACAAGCTCACCTATATTTTTTTGAAGCTCTTCAAGGGCAGTAACAAGGTGTCTGTCTGCCTGGATAAGATTTCGCAACTGAAGTATCAACTCACCTACAAGTTTCTTTTCGTGAACACTAACCTTTGAACCTGTTAAAAGGTTGTTTAAAAGCTCCTCAAAATCTATCTGTTCAAGAACATTTACAACATGATGAACAGTGGAAGATACCGCTGACACATCCTCGACACATTTTCCAGTTTGCTCCAAGAGCTCTTCGTCAAAGGAAGGCCCTTGTCTTTTTAACGTCTTAAAACCTTCTTTGATGTCACTGTCAGCCTTGCCTTTTTCGTCTTCAATTTCCTTTTCATCTCGCGGCTTACACCGTCTTACAGAAAAAAGAGATGTATCTTTAAAGATATCCTCAAGGACCTCGTTTATTTCGCCCTCTGTAAGTTTTGATGCCACAAGAAAATTATATTCGGTCCTGTCTCCCTCATAGATGGTTTCATTGGTAATAAACTCGATCCTATCTGAAAGCTCCATAAATGGGCCAGCAACCTCAGGATTTGAGTCAAGGTCAACCCGTATTTCATAGAAAAAGAGCCCTTTTTTAAAGGCATCAGCTATCTTGGCATTTGATTCAGGAGTGGCCACCTCATAAAACCCTGGTGATACATCAAGGAGATTTAAAAATTCCTTTGAAATGCCTGTTACTTCATTTTCAGGAAGCCCTTTTACAAATATCCGTAACTGTTCAAGTATATCTTTGAAATTTTCATCTAGGGCATTGCCGTCATTTCTGATAGCATCAAAAACATCCTGCATCAGGAGGACTAATTCGCTTGTTATTTGAGAGATTTTCGGATCAGGTGCAATCTCCCCCTGGGCCATTCTGTTATAGATGTCTTCCAAGAGTAAAATGGCCTCTCCAGCCATGTCCATTTCGTAAAAGATGCAAAAATGGTAAAGAAGTCTCAGGGACTCTGATGCCTCTTTGTAAAAAAGATCATCGATTTCAACATCCATTCCCTGACGGATAAGGGTAAAACTGTCTTCAATGGCATCGGAGCATTCCTTAAGCCTTCCATTCATTGCCTCTGCATCAGTTATGACCCTGTTAACAAAGATGGCAGATAGATCCTTTTCTGAAGGGCCTGCATGAATTCCCCTTTTTTCTCCAAGCTGCTTAAGGGCAAGAAGCTCTTCGATAAGTTCCTTTTCAAGCTCGACAATGGCAGTGCTCTTATTTTCATCCTTGCTTTCTCCAAGCTCCTTTATGGCACGCAAGGTTTCGGAAAGGTTTGACAATTCAAGCTGACTTGCCGCATATTCTATTATGTCAGCACTCTTTTTGACCTCATCCCACTTATCCTCCTGAAGGGCCTCACTCATGGCCTTTTGAAGCCTTGGATATTCCTCTTCAAGGAATACTAAAAAGGCCAAAAGATCTTCATCATCTATTTCAATTTCTGTATCATTGGCAAAAAATTCATCTTGGAGTCCAAGGTCATTTGATTCTTCATTTGATTCTTCAAAAGCGGAATTTTCCTCTTCAATCTCTGAAGTATCCTCTTCTCTTCCTTGATCAATCAAATCATTAAAGGACTCTGAAGCTTTAAGGCCATCACTTTCCCTTAAACCTTCTTCCTTCTCTCCTCCTTTTTTTATCCTTTCTGCCTTCTCTTCAATTTTTCTGAAAAAGCTTAGTATTTCATCAGCTTCTTCATCACCCTTTTCAATTATTTCTTTGAAGTCCCTAAAAAGGTTAGATATTTCATTAAAGCCCAGGTCAGAGGCTGCAAATTCAAGTACACCTATTTTTTGTATAACCTCTTTGAAATCTCCATCATCAAGCGCCTTATCGAGATGTTTTTTTAGACTTGGTAGCTCCTCTTCTATAAAAAACAAGAATGCCTCCAGGTTTTCATTGGATGAATCTTGATTTTCTTCCAATGCATCTTCTGTTTCAGAGGTTAATTCTTCTTTAATCTCATGGTCGGGGGAATCTTCCTTCTGGGCCATTTCCTTTTCAGGTGTCTGATGGTTGTCCTCGCTTTCACCTAATTCGTTTTCAACTGTTTGTTTTATTTCATTCTTTAAGTTTTCATGTTCGCCTTTATTTCTCAAATCTTGGCAAAGCCCTTCGATTTCTGAGATTATTTCTTCGTCTGGAATACTTGGATTTTTCATTTCATTTACTGCTTCATCGGCCATATCCTTTAAGAGATCCACTGCCTTAAGGATGGCATCAATCCCCTCTTGGGTTACAGGAACACCCTCGTCTCTAAAAATGCCTGCAAGCTCTTCTGCCTTATGGGCAAGATGCCCCATCTCCTCAAAACCCATCATATTTGATACACCCTTAAGGGTATGAAGGGCCCTAAAAAGGGTATTTAGGAGCTCGGCATCTTCCTTGTTATCTTCAAGGGCTAGGAGACTTTCTTCTGCCTGTTCAAAATTGTCCTTACATTCACTTCTAAACATTTCCAGCATTTCAGGATCAATATTCATGTCTTTTTCCTGAGCCATGATTTCCCCCTAAATTAGAATCTATACCCTTAAAAGACTTTTCATAATCTGAACAATGTGGTGTCCTCTTTTTTGTTCAAGGTCTAAAGAAACCGCACCAGAAGGCTTTCCAAGAACGGCTGCTGCACCTAGTTTTCGGGCCTCAAGGGCATTTCCTGAGCCTGCCTGAGCCACTGAAGAAAGAACCATGACCTTTGCCCTTGTTCTAAGCCTTGCATTTCGTAAAAAATCAAGGCCGTTCATAACAGGCATCTCCAAATCTAGTATGATGAGGTCAGGATTTGCCTTTGATAAAAGGTCAAGGGCCACCTTTCCATTTGGGGCCTCAGCCACCACCTTGAATTCATCAACACTTTCAACTATCTTTTTTATGACTGTCCGCATAAGGCTTGAGTCTTCAACAAGCATTATGCGTTTTACTTTCCCATTTCCATTGCCATTATTGCCCATTGAACTGGCCTCCTGACGAAAACAAAAATTTATCCTTATTAATTCTTTATGCTGAAAAGATCCTAAAAACTTAAATTTTCTGTTGCCCAGTAATAAATTTTCTATTTTTTCAAAACTTGGATATCCAGCACACAGAAGGCCCAAGGCCTTCCGTGTGCAAGAA
>JALXCD010000136.1 GCA_026991135.1 Deltaproteobacteria bacterium
TCTTTCCCCTTTCTGTTCTTTTTGAACGTCTTTTATAGACGCAGACCTTGTAAAAAAATACCCTGGGCTTACCCCAAGGGCCGTGGCAAGGCTTGCCAGGGAAGAGGCCCTTGCCTGGTGGATGCCAGCCTCAAGCCTCCTGAGAGATACCTCTGAAATAGCGGTTTTTCTGGCAAGAGCCCTCTTTGAAAGCCCCAGGGCCTTTCTCTTTTTGGTTATCTTCTCATTTGCAAATCTCCAGCCGCTCATCAATCCTCCATCCATGACGGTTGGATTTTTTCTATAACAAATAAGACGCAAAAAAGCAAACAAAAGGTTGCATCCTGTTCTCAATAAATGTAATCTCGAAAGAAAAGGTCGCACCAGGAGAGGAAAAAACATGCACACCTACGGTGAAATGATAAGCCGGGCCAGGGCAAAAAAGAAGCTCAGCAGGCGGGAGGTAGCAGGGAGGGCTGGTATCTCAGAGGCACACCTTCGCTTTGTTGAAAAGGGGGAAAGGCCCATGTCTCCGAAGACCTTGCGGAAGGTGGCCTCGGTCCTGGAAATTGATGAAACAGCCCTAATAGACGCATGGCTCCATGAAAACGTCCGGGGCCTGAGCCTTGCTCCAAAGGAGCTCCAAAAGGTCCCCCTTATTTCCTGGGTGCACGCAGGGGACTTTGCCATGGCCGAAAACCCAGAAGACGTGGCCGAATGCGAAGAGTGGGTCTGGGCCATGACAAAGGGGCCAAACGTCTTTGCCCTCCGGGTAGAGGGAGACTCCATGGAGCCTGAGTTCAGGGAAGGCGAGATCATCGTTGTTAATCCCCACATCGCCTGGGAAGCAGGAAACTACGTCATTGTAAAAAACCAGGACGGTGAGGCCACCTTCAAGCAGATAAAAAAGAAGGGAGACCGCTGGGTCCTTCACCCCTTAAATCCAAAGTATGAGGATATCGTGGTGGATAACCGCGAGCTTTACGTTGTAGGAGTGGTGGTGGAGAAGTTAAAGAGGTATTGAAGGTGAACTACAGGATTAAAGCAAAAGGTAATTAATTGAAAATTAAAAACTTCCACTATCTAAAGCATGATCATTTAACATGCATGTTGCCCAGCAGCAGCTGAAGTGGCCCCTCTTTTTAGACAACTGGTATTATTCGCTTTCACTGTCACGTAATAAAAAATAGAGGGGAATTCAATAAGATGTTTCCTTTTTATTTTATTGACAAAATTAAACTTGAATTTTAATTTCGTAAATCATGCTATATGTAAAGCGAACCCTTACGTCCTTTTTTAAAAAGGCCCTTTCTCAATTCCCATCGGTTCTTCTTACTGGACCAAGACAGTCAGGAAAGACTACCTTTTTACTTAAAGAAATTCCAAGTCCTCGAACCTACATAACCTTTGATGATCCACTTCAAAGAGAGCTCGCCATAAGTGACCCCAAGGGATTTTTGGCAGGGATTGAAGAATTTCCAGTCATATTGGATGAGGTCCAGTATGTGCCTCAACTTTTCCCCTATATAAAAATGTACATTGATTCAGAAAGGGATGACTGCGGCAGGTGGATTTTGACAGGTTCCCAGCAGTTTCACCTTATGAAAAATGTAACAGAGTCCCTGGCAGGCCGAATTGCCCTTTTGGACCTTTTACCCTTTGACTATCTGGAGATAAGCTCCTATTCAAATAGAAGTCTTGAAGGAGTACTTTGGCATTCTTCCTTTCCCGAGCCTGCAATCTTTACAGAAAAAAGGGACCTGTGGATTAGGTCATATATCCAGACCTATGTAGAAAGGGATATAAAGCAGCTTATAAATGTAAAGGATGTGAATCTCTTTAATCACTTTCTGGTAGCCTCGGCGGCAAAGCACGGTCAGGAGTTTAAAAAGTCTCATTTTGCAAGGGAGATAGGGGTATCCCAGCCAACGATAAAGAAATGGATGGGAATTTTAGAGGCCTCCTATCTTGTCTTTTTACTTCCGCCATACTTTAGAAACTTTGGAAAAAGGCTTATTAAGAGCCACAAGTTTTATTTTCTGGATTCTGCCCTTGTAGCCTATCTTACTAGGCAGCCTGATGAAAAAGCCCTTATTCATGGTCCAATGGCTGGCCCCCTTTTTGAAGGCTGGGTAGTCAGTGAGACAGTAAAGGCCTTTTATAATGTCGGAAAAAGGCCTGATATCTATTTTTGGCGTTCCCATGACGGGATGGAGATAGATTTGATCGTGACAATTGATGGAAGGTTTTTTCCTGTTGAGATAAAGCTTACTGCAACACCAACACTAAAACATATCGAATCAATAAAAAAGTTTATCAAGTTGCTTCCAACTGAAGAGGCAGGAGAAGGACTTTTGGTTTGCAGAATAGAAAGCCCCGTAAACCTGACCGAAAAGATAAAGGCCATCCCCTGGAGCCATTATCCAGTGTGGCTTAAAAGACAGTTGGCTTAATATGATATTCTAGGAGGAAGCCCAAATTTATACTTGGAAATAATCTTTTAAAATTTGTCCTAGTTTTTGATTCCTTGCCTTCAATCTCTCAATGCCACCTGCCAAGTATTTTCCTATCTTAGTTCCTCGAAAGTCAGGTATGGCGTCTTTGACATCAGGTAGCATGGCACGTTCATTCATGGCATGAGCAATTATTTCTGCCTGGGCAATGTCTTTCACCATCTTTGAAGGTTGTTTTCTTAGGCTTGATACCGCCAACTTATGTAACAGGAAGCGTGCAGGATCAGGCACAATAACAGGAATGGGACCTTTTTTGCCTACCAATACTGTTTGAATTGGATCAACAGTCAATGGATTTAAAAACCTGAGTTCCTGTGCCCCTATATCAGCAAACCCAGAATGTTGGGGTGAAACTATGCCTTTAGGACGACCTTTAATGTGAGGATACAGGACTTCAACTTTAAAGCCATCCTGAAAAACATATCTTACTGCTCTACCTCCTGGACCATCCGGTTTATAGGGTATTTTCAGCCTGTCCAGAATATTGGCCAGGTTAATCTGTCTTACGGCCAACTGCATTTCAGGGGGACGGACAAGATCTATATCCGATGTTCTGGTTAAGCTCTTTCCAAGGGAAAAACCTAGTGCAGTCTGATAGGCAAAAAAGGCAAAACTTCCAACCAATATTCCATGTTCGCTGATGACCCTTTTGGATGAAAGCAAACTTAATATTTGTTCGGGCAAGCCTGAAACAGCAAAAATGCCGGCTTTAATAAGTATTTTATTAAGCTTACGAACCCTCTCTCTTTCCCTCCTGTATTGATTTTTTAGGTCATTAAGCCTTGCAACCTGGACCTTGACATCTCCATCTATTCTTTCGTATTGCCACTTGTTGCCATCTCTCCACTGCCGATACAAATAGCCACCCTTATTGGATATAGACCCCTTTGCACGATCTTTAAGATCGAGTAAATGGAAAGCAGATGTTTCCATCTCGGAAATAAGGGCCATAATACTTTCGTCCAAGAGATCGATTTTCATGGAAGAATTATTACATATTTTTTGTAAAAAACGAAAGAAAATATGTAACTTAGGAAGGGGAAAATCTTCTAAAAATTGTCTAAGATTTGGGGACCATTTCAGCCTTCAACTCTCTAATTCAACACAGGTACTCATTATCCGGATGAACCTTATTTAGCACTTATACTTATGATATTAGAGAAATAGATTGCCTTTTTGGAAAGATCGTTAAAAAGGTCGTGGAAGCATTGAAGAAGTCTTTTTTAAATAAATGAAACCTTTTGTCCGTGAAAGGGCCTTAGGCGTTCAGTTTATTTAGGCAGTGAAGTGGTACCCGATTTTTGTACAACTTTTCGTTAATTTTATGTTCGCCTCCGCCATCTGTTTTCATGCTGCACAGGCAAAATCATATACCTCATC
>JALXCD010000137.1 GCA_026991135.1 Deltaproteobacteria bacterium
CTGGTTCAAAAAAATGAATTGTGCCATAATAGGTTGTTACAGAAGAGATTTTTTGATAAGGATTTCGAAAATTACGCCTTTGCAGGTTGGAAACCGCTACCTTCGTCTTTTTCTTGATCATTCATTCTCCTCACAGGCTATCCATGAATTATGCCAATAGATCCAAAATCTTAAATAGGCTGGATTTAGCCATAGAAAAGGCCATAGAGTGGTCTTTAAATAATCAGCAGCCAGAAGGTTACTGGATAGCTGATGCTGACACAAATTGTTGCATGGAAGCCGAATTTATCATGGCAATGTATTTTATGGGCCTTGAGGATGATCCAAAGATACCTTTGGTTGTAAATGCCATCCTTCATGAGCAAAGGTCCGATGGCTCATGGGAAATCTACTACGATGCACCTACAGGTGATATAAATACTACTGTTGAGTGCTATACAGCCTTAAGAATTGCCGGCTTTGATCCAGATTCTGAGCCATTAAAAAAGGCTAGGGAATGGATATTAAAAAATGGAGGCCTTAAAAAAATACGGGTATTTACCAGATACTGGCTTGCCCTTTTAGGCGAGTGGCCCTGGAACCAAACGCCAAATCTTCCTCCTGAAATAATATTTCTTCCTCCTTGGTTTCCTCTGAATATCTATGATTTTGCATCATGGGCAAGGGCTACCATAGTTCCTTTGACACTTCTTTGTTCCAGGCGTCCATCAAGGCCACTTCCCCCTGAAAAGAGACTAGATGAGCTGTTTCCAGAGGGGAGAGAAAATTTTGACTTTAGAATTCCCAAAAAGGGGAAGGGTATCCTTGAGCACTTTTTTCTCTTGGCTGATAAGTTTTTAAATCTTTATGCAAGTCTTCCAATAAAGCCAATAAGAGAGGCAGCCATTCGTTTTTGTATTGACTGGATTATCAGGCACCAGGATGCAGATGGGGTTTGGGGGGGCATTCAGCCCCCTTTAATTTACTCACTCATGGCCCTTTATAATGAAGGATACCTTTTGGAGCACCCGGTAATTTCAAAGGGGCTAGAGGCCTTTTCCACTCACTGGTCGAGAAAAAGGGGAGAAAGGCTCTATATAAATGCCACAGAGTCCCTTGTCTGGGATACAATGTTGACCCTCCTTGCCTTTTTGGACTGTGATATGGACCCACAAAATGCATCCTTTAAGAAGGGTCTTTCGTGGCTTTTGAGCAAATTTATAGATAAGCCTGGAGACTGGCAGGTCAGGGTAAAGGGAGTGAAACCAGGTGCCTGGGCCTTTGAAAGGGCCAATACCTGGTATCCTGATGTCGATGACACGGCAGTTGCCCTGATAGTCCTTTCAAGGCTTCTTCCTCTTTTTCCTGAAGATAATGAAATGAGGGAAAAGGTCAGGCGTGCAACTGACTGGATAAGGGGAATGCAATCTTCAAATGGTGGCTGGGGGGCCTTTGACAAAGACAATACCAGCCTTGTTGTGACAAAGATTCCTTTTTGTGATTTTGGAGAGGCCCTTGACCCTCCTACCTCTGATGTGACTGGCCACTGTCTTGAGGCCCTTGGTCTCCTTGGAATGGGAACAAAAGAGCCCATGGTAATGAAGGGACTCAGGTTTTTGCAAAGGGAACAGGAGCCAGACGGAAGCTGGTTTGGGCGCTGGGGCGTAAATTACATATATGGCACTGCCGCGGTGTTGCCAGGGCTTAGGGCCATTGGAGAGGATATGACAAAGGAATATGTCCAGAGGGCCGCAACCTGGCTGGTTCTTCATCAAAATGAGGACGGAGGCTGGGGTGAAAGCTGTGCATCCTACATGGATGACAATTTCAGAGGAAAGGGGCCTTCCACACCATCTCAGACTGCATGGGCCCTTATGGCACTCATTGCCACTGGAAATCGTGTCCATGAGCCAAGTATTTTAAGGGGTCTTAATTTTCTTATTGAAACTCAGAGGGATGATGGCACCTGGGATGAACCTTGGTACACAGGAACGGGTTTTCCGGGTTATGGTGTTGGGGATAGAATCGATTTAAAAGAATGGGCAGATAGACTTGATCAAGGTGCGGAGCTATCAAGAGGGTTTATGGTGAAATACAACATGTATCGTCACTATTTCCCAATGATGGCCATGGGCAGGGCACGAAAATTTTTAAAGGAAAAACCCCATGTATAGTCAACCAGAATTTGATTCAATATCTCTGGCAAAAGTTGCAAGGGGAGAGGAAGCAGCAGATCTTTTGTTAAAAAATGCAAGGATCATAGATTGCTTTAGATCTACTATCATAGAAGCAGACGTGGCCATTAAGGGTGAACGTATTGCAGGAATTGGTAAAGGCTTTAGGGCTAAAAAAGAGATTGATTTAAAGGGCTTTTATCTTTCTCCCTCCTTTATTGATGCCCATATTCACATAGAAAGCACCATGCTTGCGCCTTTTCAGTTTGCATTGGCAACTGTTCCACGTGGCACGGGGGCAGTTGTTTCCGACCCCCACGAGATAGCCAACTGTCTGGGCATAGACGGTATCAGGTTCATGCTTTCAGAAAGTAGGGACCTTCCCCTTTCCTTTTTCTTTACAGCCCCTTCCTGTGTTCCTGCAACACATCTTGAGACCTCAGGGGCAACCCTGGGACCTCAAGAGATTGAAGAAGCGCTTAAAATGGAAAGAATAGTGGCCCTTGGGGAGATGATGAATTTTCCAGGGGTAATCTATGGGGATGCAAAAGTGCATGAAAAGCTTTGTATTGCAAGATATTTGAATCTTCCAGTAGATGGACATGCACCAGGGCTTTCCGGAAAAGACCTTTGTTCCTATATCTCTTCCGGCATCGATTCTGACCATGAATGCACAAGTGCCAGTGAGGCCTTAGAAAAGCTTGGCCTTGGGATGTGGATATTTTTAAGGGAAGGAACTTCTGAAAAGAACCTGGTAGAACTTCTTACGATAGTCAACCAGCATACGGCAAAAAGGTGCTGCCTTTGCACAGATGACCGCCATCCAGATGAAATCTTGAATAACGGCCACATGGACTACAACCTTAAATTGGCGGTTTCGAAGGGCCTTGATCCTATTATGGCCATATCAATGGCCACAATCAATCCTGCTCTGAGATTTAATCTAAGGGGGTTCGGCGCTGTCGCTCCGGGTTATTTTGCAAATCTGGTCGTCCTTGAGGACCTTTCAAGCTTTACTGTAAGGAAGACCTTTCATAAAGGTCAATTGGTTGCAGAAGATGGAGTACTGCTTTTTAAGGCCCGAGAAATTGAGCCTGATGAAAGGATATCAAAAAGTATTAATGTTGATTTGTCCAGGCTTGATTTAAATATCACTGCCAAATCCAGACGCTTGAGGGCAATTGGAATAAAGGAGGGTCAGATTCTTACAGATGAAAAGATCCTTGATCCAAAAGTTCAGGACGGCCTTGCTGTTTCTGATCCAGATAGGGATATTGTTAAGCTTGTTGTAATCGAAAGACATCACCGAACAGGAAATATCGGATATGGTTTTGTCCAGGGCCTTGGGCTAAAGAAAGGGGCAATAGCAAGCACAGTTTCTCATGACAGCCATAATCTTATTGTTGCAGGGGTTGATGACAAGTCCATGCTAAATGCAATATCTACTCTAATTGAGGTAGGAGGAGGGCTTTGTGCAGCCGACCAGAAAGGGGTGATGGCCTTTTTGCCGTTAAAGATTTGCGGGCTTATGTCAGAAAAACCTGCTGAAATTGTAAGTGAAGAGATGGAAGAGCTTTTAAAGGCTACTAGAGCCCTCGGATGCAGAATAGAAAATCCCTTTATGAATCTTAGCTTTCTTGCCCTTCCTGTAATTCCAAAGTTGAAACTCACTGACAGGGGCCTTGTAG
>JALXCD010000138.1 GCA_026991135.1 Deltaproteobacteria bacterium
CTATAACCATTTATAATTAAAAGAAAATTTAAAATGCGTCAAGAATGAAATATTCTCTCGTAAAATAATAATTAAAATAGATTGTGACCTCTTAAGTCTAAGGTCCTATTTTTTTCTTCTCCTTGGTATATTTGAAAGGTCTTCCTTTATAACAAAAAGTACCTTGTATTCCTTTTTTAGATGTTCAACAAATTTATTTAGATCGTCATCAGACATATCCATAAGTCTCACATACACTTCACGGGCTCCTTCTGGCATGTTGTCTTCAGAAGTAAGCACACTGACTATCCTACCGCCATTTTTTCGAATATCATTTAGTAAGGTGTTCAAAGAACCAGGGCTGTCTTCAATTTCAAATGCTATTTGGATAGGACTTTTATAGGCACCAGTAATACTAATCATTACTTTAAAGACGTCAGTCTCTGTAATGACTCCGACTACATGATAATCGTCATCAACAACAGGCATACCACTAATCCTGTTTTCAAGCATTATCACTGCTGCCTTTTCTACAGAATCATTTTCCTTTAATGTAATTGGGTCTGGTGTCATTATATCCTTTACTTTGATTTCAGAAAGGAGATAGTAAAGTTCATGAACATCTAAGGTAGTGGCCTTGGATGGCGCAGCTTCCTTGATATCTCTGTCACTTATAATTCCTATGAGTCTTCCATCACGAACAACTGGTATTCGTCTAATCCCGTGCTCCTTCATTATCTGAGTAGCTTTCATTATCGAGGTATTTTCATCCACTACAATAGGGTTTGTTGCCATCCATTCCTTAACTAACATGGATTGCCTCCTGTGCTTATTTGGATTAACCTGAAATTCTAATATTAACAGGTCTGTTTTCTGTAATCGGACTATTTACCAATGTCAAGATTAACAATTGTTTCACATAAAAAATTGGATTTTAGACCATGATAACCATAATAGGTCCCGGTTCCTTGGGACTTTTTTTTGCGGCCAAGTTTTGGCAAAAATGCAGAGATGTTTACATATTGGATTATAAGGAAGAGCGCGCAAGACTTATAAATGAAAAGGGGATTAGCCTAAAAGAACAAGGAAAGATTCAAAAGGCTTATCCCCAAGCTTCGACAGATCCCCTTAAATTAGGCAAACAAAAATATATCCTCATATTGGTAAAGTCCTTTCAAACAAAAGCCATACTGAAAAATCTGGTTAAATTATGTGACTCAAATACCCTTGTTCTTACTTTACAAAATGGCATTGGAGCAGGTGACATTTTGTCAGAGGTGATCTCAGCCGATAATTTGGCACTTGGCGTTACCATGCATGGTGCCAATAAAAAGAATGACACTACAGTTATACATGCAGGTGAAGGAGATACAATAATTGGAAAGATAAATGATCACGAAGTTGATTCTAGACTTTTAGATATTTGTAAGCTTTTTCAAGAATCTGGACTAACGTGTAAGGTAGTAGAGGATATATTACCTTTTTTATGGAAAAAGCTCATTGTGAATGTTGGCATCAATCCAATTACTGCCCTTTGTGGAATAAGAAACGGTGCTATATTAAAGGATAAAAGACTCTTGGAACTTCAATCTATTCTTGTTTATGAGGCTTATAAAGTCATGGAGAAACAAGGTGTAGATATAGGGCTAGACAAGGGTCAAATACTGGAGTTTGTAAAAAAGGTTTGTAAGGATACAAGTGAAAATATATCTTCCATGCTTCAGGATAGACTCTGCAAAAAAGAAACCGAGATCGATTTTATAAATGGGGCAATTGTAAAAATGGGTAAAGCTCTAGGCATTGAGACACCGGCAAATATGATTATGAATAATATGATTAAATTTTTTACAAGTGTGGGATGGAGTTTTGAGAATTTGTCCCTTGACTTTTTTGGGCTCCATACTTAATTTCAATCTGTGTCAAGTGAGCTTGGTTATTCCTTGTTGAAACCTTGGGGGCGACATGGTTTCGACGAGGGTATAGAAGCTCAAGTGGCGTGCCGGGGTCCGCGACCTCGTTAAAAACGCGGAAAAAACACAAACGCCGACTCTGATTACGAGTACGCACTGGCTGCATAAAGCAGCCACGTCCTGATGGTTATGCCTGCTTGACCGTCAGGGCGCTAAACTAGCAGGCTCGCCCGATCAAGCTACCTGCGCTTGAGAGGGTTAAAATGTATGCAGGTTAGCCTTGGAAAGACCCTGCCCAGATGGGGCTTTCCGGGCGAAAATAAAAAATCTGGGCTACGCACGTAGAAGCTTGAGTGGAATGCTTTCGGACGCGGGTTCGACTCCCGCCGCCTCCACCAATCTTTCCTCTTTACCGTATTTAAAACGAAGATTCCCACTACGAAGTCCTTTGGGTTAATTATGTTCTATTAATTCAAATCAAAAGGTAAAATAAATTCCCATAAATGAATTCAAATAGATGTAATGGATCGGACTAAACTAGAACTTTATTTAAAAAAACTAGAAAAAGCGGGACATTAAAAACATTTTGAAAGATAATGAGATATTATCCTTATGTGACCCTTTTCCTGCTGGGACATTTTCAGGAAAGTCCTAGCTCCTTCAGGGTCGTTGGCCAGAAAGGAAAGGTTCTTATAAAGGTCATAGGCATGAAATTCGATATCAAGGGCAGTTTCAAATATATCAACACAAGATAAGTTATCGTCTAAAAATTGTTCTACGAGTTGGGACACATCCATTCCACCTTCAAGCACATCAACACCCAAGGACTCATACAATTCGTTAAATTCAGGAATATCAGGACTAATCTTTTTAAGGATAGAATAAATGACTTTTGCATGGGAAAGTTCGAGTTTTTTAAGCCTGTTAAAGAAATCAGCAAGCCCTTTATCTTTTTTCCCCATAGCAAGAAGGCCATAAAATCTTTCTGTTCCCTTTTCCATCTCCATTGCCTTCTTAAGGATAGATGGAGGACTATCATTAAAATCAAAGAGTCGAATATTTGGAAAATCCTTTAGAATCTTACCTTCCCAGGACAAAATCCCGCCTTTCAAATTGTAAAGCTCTCCTGTCTCAAGGCCCATGTCAGCAATAAAATTTGCAGCAATTTTTGAACGTCTGCCACTTCTACAATAGAAAATAAGGTCTTTTTGAAGATTAAAATCAAAGATTCTGGTCTCTATTTCTTTTAAGGGTATGAGAATTGAGCCAGGTATATGGGATAACTTATATTCCTTAGGTTCTCTTACATCAAAAAGAAGATATTTGTCTTCTGAAGTTTTCTTCAAATAGTTTTTGAGTTCAGAGGCGACCAAATCTTTTACTATGTGGCTTTTCATTTGAAACTCATTAGTTTCCTAGTTTTTTATTGCCATGAGCCTTTATTTTCAAAAGACCCATGGCAAGTTTATATTTTTTAACGTTATTTTTTGTGACAAGTAGAGCAAGATTTGCCCTTCGGAACCTTCTTTTCCACATGGCATGGCCAGCAGAATTTTTTGTGAAAGTCATTGCCTATCCCGGTGGTCTTTTCAATCTTTACCTTTAAAGGCCCGCCTTTATCAGTTGGATGACAGTTGGTGCATCCAAGTTTTCCCTGATGCATTCTATGGGGAAAAACGACTGCTGGTTTATTGCCTTTTACAGAAAATTTCTCCTTAAGATTTATGGTTTCAGGGCCATTTCCGCAAAATCCCAAAGACGACATACCCAAAAAGGCTGATGCTGCCAAAAAGGAAATCATTTTTTTATTCATTATCTTTTCCTCCTACAATGATTTTTTTTGGTAAATTGCCAATAGAAAGATCAAAATGACTGTTAAAAAGATTAGCCCTGTAATGTAATTTTTTCAATTGCTAAAGGTCTTTTTTAGTCTTTCTTTAAAGT
>JALXCD010000139.1 GCA_026991135.1 Deltaproteobacteria bacterium
GTCTATAAAAAAGGAGGATTTTATGAAACGGATACACGCCAGGGTAACAGGTCGAGTCCAGGGGGTCTTTTACAGGGCATCAACAAGGGATAAGGCAAGGAGCCTTGGGCTTACCGGCTGGGTCATGAACATGCCCGATGGCTCTGTGGAACTTGAGGCACAAGGGCCTGATGAAAAGGTGGACGAGCTTGTCTCGTGGCTTTATGAAGGTCCTCCCTATGCCAAGGTCCAAGATGTGGAGATATCGGAACTTTCTCTTTCAGACCAGGAAGATTCCTTTGAGGTAAGATACTTAAGCTAGTTTACCTTTCTTGTTAACCTAGTAAGGAGAATATCCATCTCCTTTTCTTCATTTTTAAAATGTTTCTTTTGCATGGCTATCTGAAATTCATCTTGACACATCTTAAAAAAGGGCATGAGGGTTTGTCTGTCTGCTGCATGGGAAAAATAGATTACCCCTCCTGGTGCAAGAAAGTCCTTTAATACTCCATATAGGGGGTCAAAGAACCTTGGATGAAAAAGGAGTTCTGAACCAAGGATGACATCAAAAAGACCAAGGTCTCGTGGTTCAAACCAATCGAGTTTTTCACACTTAAGATTTTCGCAATTATTTATTATTGCTGAGGCCCTGACAAAATCCATTATTTCATCTTCATAGTCAGTAACTACCACATCGTGGCCAAAACTTGATGCCACCATGCCTGGCACAGAGAGACCTGCTCCAAGCTCAAGTATCCTTTGCCCCTTTCTCGGCGGCATCTTTGCCACAAACTCAGCCAACACAAGGGAGGCCTCCCATATTTTAACCCAAAAGGGGAAATCTGGAGCACTTTCTGGTTGATTTTCAGAAAGAAGGGGCATGAGGTCTGCCACATGCAAAAAATAAAAGCCTTTCCCAGCCACCTTGACGAATTCAATATCAAGGCTGTATTTGGAAGAAAGCCTTTTTACTATTGGAAGGGCCTTTTCAGGGATTTCAAGCTTTGTCTTTCTGCCATCCCTTGAAAGGCCCCTTCTTGAGGCGATGGGTAATTTTAACATCAAGCAGCCCTTCTTTCCCTCGCCCCTTTCTCTTTGGCTTCCTTACGCCTCTTTTCCCTTTGCTCGTAATAGACTCGACCGGTTCCAGCAGGAATAAGGCGACCCATGATGACATTTTCCTTGAGACCCCTCAGGTAATCTACCTTTCCAGCAATGGAGGCATCTGTTAGAACCTTTGTGGTCTCTTGGAAAGAAGCTGCAGAAATGAAACTATCGGTTGTAAGAGAGGCCCTTGTAATTCCAAGGATCAAGGGCTCGGCTGTGGCTGGCTCTCCACCCTTTGCCATTACCTTTTCATTTTCCTCTTCAAAGATGTGCCTTTCAACCTGTTCGCCCAGCATGAAGTTAGTATCTCCAACACTTGTTATCTTTACCCTCTTTAGCATCTGTCGAACGATAACCTCGATGTGCTTATCATTTATCTTGACACCCTGGAGCCTATATACCTCCTGAATCTCATCAACTAGATAGCGGGCAAGCTCCTTTGGACCCTTTACCCTTAAAAGGTCTGTTGGGTTGATGACTCCATCCATCAAGGGCTCACCCGCACGGACATAGTCACCTTCATGGACGGCAATGTGTTTCCCCCTGGGAATCAGATATTCCCTTGGCTCACCATATTCAGGAGTGATAATGATCCTTCTCTTATTCTTGACATCTTTTCCAAAGGAAACCACTCCATCAATCTCTGAGATGATGGCGTGTTCCTTTGGCTTTCTGACCTCAAAGAGCTCGGCAACCCTTGGAAGACCACCTGTAATGTCCTTGGTTTTTGTTGTCTCTCTGGGAATCTTGGCAAGTATCTGACCAGGCTCCACCATATCGCCTTCTTCAACAGTTATAATTGCGCCAACTGGCAACTGGTATCTGGCGTCGCCCTTGGTCTTTTCAAGCTTCTTGGTCCTACCCCTTTCATCCTTAATAGAAATCCTTGGGGAATATTCGGACGCCTTGTACTGGATGACCACTTTGCTTGCCTTACCAGTAACTGGATCAACCTTTTCCTGAATGGTCACACCCTCAATGATATCACCAAATTTTACCTTTCCACCAACTTCTGTGAGAATTGGAATGGTATATGGATCCCACTGGGCAAGTTTAGTCCCGGGCTCAACGCTATCCCCTTCCCTTACAAGGAGTTCGGCACCATAAATAATTGGATAGCGCTCGCGTTCCCTTCCATCAGGCGCAACAATTATTACTTCGCCATTTCTATTAAGAACCACCTCTTTACCGGCACTGTTTGTGACTGTTACAACCCTTTCAAACTTTACTGTGCCAAAGCCAGTACAGCGTATTTCTGCCTGCTCAACCTTACCACTTGCGGTTCCGCCAATGTGGAAGGTACGCATGGTAAGCTGGGTTCCGGGCTCTCCAATGGACTCTGCCGCGATGATCCCTATGGCCTCACCCTTTACCACAAGCTGGCCTCTGGCAAGATCTCTGCCATAACACTTGGCACAGACTCCAAAGGGGGCGCGACATGTCAAGACCGAACGTATCTCTACCTTTGAAATACCTGCTTCTTCTAGCTTTTTGGCGCCTTCTTCATCGATTTCTTCGTTTGCAGGGATCAGGACCTCACCCGTAACAGGGTCCACAATATCCATAAGGGCAACCCTTCCGAGCACCCTTTCACTAACCCTTTGAATGATCTCGCCACCTTCCATTAGGTGCTCTATCTCAATTCCGTCAATGGTCCCACAGTCGTCCATTGTAATAGTAGAATCCTGGGCCACGTCAACTAACCTTCTGGTAAGATAACCGGAATTTGCAGTCTTTAGAGCCGTATCGGCAAGTCCCTTTCGAGCACCATGGGTGGATATGAAGTATTCAAGGACGCTAAGACCTTCCCTGAAGTTGGCCTTAATTGGGGTTTCAATGATCTCACCAGAGGGTTTTGCCATAAGTCCCCTCATACCGGCCAACTGCTTAATCTGGTCCTTGCTACCCCTTGCACCTGAATCTGCCATTACAAAGATGGAATTAAAGCTCGGGACTTCAACCTTGTTTCCATCCTCATCCTCAATAAATTCCTTAGAGATATTTTCCATCATGACCTTGGCGACCTCATCAGTCGCCCTGGTCCAGATATCAATGACCTTGTTATAGCGCTCACCATCAGTAATTAGACCCTCTGTGTATTGCTGCTGGACCTCTGCAACCTCCTTTTGGGCCTTATCCAAAATTTCCTTTTTGCTTTCAGGTATCTTCATGTCATTTATGCAGATGGAGATACCTGCAAGGGTAGCGTGATGGTAACCAAGATCCTTTAATCTATCGGCCATGATACAGGTCTTTTTGGGGCCAGCCAGCCTATAGGCCTTGTCAATCAATACGGCAAGGTCCTTTTTCCTCATGAGCTTATTTACAACATCAAAGGGCACCTCATCAGGGACAATGTCATAGAGAAGCACTCTTCCCACAGTGGTATCAACAACCTTGCCATTCATCATGAGCTTTATCCTGGCTTGGATATCCACTGCGCCCTCGTCATAGGCAAGGATAACCTCTTCAATGGAGTTAAAGAGCTTTCCTTCGCCCTTGGCCTTTGGCCTCTCCCTTGTCATGTAATAGACACCAAGGACAACATCCTGAGTAGCAGTGATTATTGGACCGCCGTGGGCCGGAGAAAGCACATTATTGGTGGACATCATAAGGACCCTTGCCTCTGTCTGGGCCTCAACCGAAAGTGGCACATGGACTGCCATCTGGTCGCCGTCAAAGTCAGCATTATAGGCCGTACAGACAAGGGGATGGAGCATTATGGCCTTTCCTTCCACAAGCACAGGCTCAAAGGCCTGAATTCCAAGCCTATGGAGGGTTGGGGCACGGTTTAAAAGGACCGGATGCTCACGGACAACCTCATCCAGCGCATCCCATACCTCTGGAAGCTCCTTTTCCACCATCTTTTTTGCACTCTTAATAGTGGAAACAAGTCCCTTTTGTTCTAGCTTATTGTAGATGAAAGGCTTAAATAGCTCTATGGCCATCTTTTTTGGAAGCCCGCATTCGTGAAGCTTAAGCTCAGGGCCTACCACAATGACAGAACGGCCAGAATAATCAACACGCTTTCCAAGAAGATTCTGTCTAAAGCGTCCCTGTTTGCCCTTGAGCATGTCAGAAAGGGACTTTAAAGGCCGTTTATTTGGGCCAGTGACCACCCTTCCCCTTCGACCATTGTCAAAGAGGACGTCAACGGCCTCCTGGAGCATTCGCTTCTCATTCCTGATTATGATGTCAGGGGCATCAAGGTCTTTGAGCCTCTTAAGCCTGTTGTTCCTGTTTATGACCCTGCGATAAAGATCGTTAAGGTCAGAGGTTGCAAAACGGCCCCCGTCAAGGGGAACAAGTGGCCTTAAGTCAGGTGGAAGCACAGGGATTACGCTTAATATCATCCACTCAGGCTTATTCCCTGAGCCCCTAAAGGCCTCAACTACACGAAGCCTTTTACCGAGCTTTTTTCTTTTGGCCTCACTCTTTGTCTTTTGCATCTCCTCCCTGAGCTCCCTTGAAACCTCGTCAAGGTCAAGGTTTTCAAGGAGGTAATGGATGGCCTCTGCACCTATTCCCACCTTGAACTTTTCGCCAAACTGTTCAAGGTTTTGCTGGTACGTCTCATCAGACATGAGCATACCAACAGGGATATCAGGGATTTCGGATTCAATCACAATATGAGATTCGAAATAAAGGACTCTTTCAAGCTCCTTCAGGGTCAAATCCAGAAGAGAGCCGATCTTACTAGGCAGGCTTTTAAGAAACCAGATATGTGCAACAGGGGCTGCAAGGGATATGTGAGCCATCCTCTGGCGTCTTACCTTTGACTGGATGACCTCCACACCACACTTTTCACACACTATGCCCCTGTGTTTCATCCTCTTGTATTTTCCGCAAAGACATTCGTAGTCCTTTACCGGGCCAAATATCTTTGCACAGAAAAGACCATCCCTTTCAGGCTTGAATGTGCGGTAATTGATGGTCTCTGGTTGTTTTACCTCGCCATGAGACCTCTTTAAAATGGTCTCAGGGGAAGATATGGAGATACGAACCGCCTTGAAATTTAGCGGATCTTTAGGCTTGGTAAATAGGGAAAGAAGATCGTCCATAAATAGACCTCTTTTGTATAGTTTTAAACTTCTTCAAGTAATTCAATATCCATGCAAAGGCCCTGGAGTTCCTTTACAAGCACATTAAAGGACTCGGGAAGCCCTGCCTCAAGGAAATTGTTGCCCTTTACAATCTTTTCATACATGCGTGAACGGCCTGTTACATCGTCTGACTTGACAGTCAAAAATTCCTGCAATGAATAGGCCGCACCGTATGCCTCCATGGCCCATACTTCCATTTCCCCAAGTCTTTGGCCACCAAATTGGGCCTTACCACCAAGGGGCTGCTGGGTAACAAGGGAATAGGGACCAGTTGAACGGGCATGTATCTTATCAGATACGAGGTGATGTAGCTTAAGCATATACATAACACCAACTGTAATCTTCTCCTTAAAGGGCTCACCTGTAAGGCCATTGTAAAGGGTTACCTGTCCAATTTCAGGCTCTCCCGCCTCCTTTAAAAGTTCCCTTATCACATCTTCATTGGCACCGTCAAAGACAGGAGTTGCTACAGGCACCCCGTCTTCAAGATGAAGGGCAAGCTCTCTCACCTCTTCTTCACTGAGATCCTTTAGAAGGGCCTCAAGCTCTTCCTTTGAGTAAATCTTGGCCATCTTGGCCTTTACCTTTTCTATTTCGTATTTCTTGGCAAGTTCAGCAATCTGCTCACCTAGCTTTTTTGCACCCCAGCCAAGGTGAACCTCAAGGATTTGCCCCACATTCATACGGGAGGGAACACCAAGGGGGTTAAGGATAATATCTACAGGCGTACCGTCTTCGAAGTAGGGCATATCCTCAATGGGGACGATTTTTGAGACAACGCCCTTGTTCCCGTGGCGCCCTGCCATCTTGTCTCCCACCTCAAGCTTTCTTTTCATGGCCACATAGACCCTTACCATCTTTATCACGCCTGGCGGGAGTTCATCCCCCTTTTTGAGTCTTTCAATCTTTCCTTCAAAAAATTCCTTGACCCTTTCTATCTCCGACTCGTACCAGTCAAGGATCTCTGTTACATAGGGGTCAACACTGTTTCTGCCCTCAAGGATTAGATCTCTCAATCTGTGAAGAGGGACCTTTCTCAAGGCCTCCTTGGTTATCTTTTCTCCTGCATCAAGTAAAAGGCGATGACGTGCATCCTTTATGACAACTGCTGGCTTTTTGCCAACGAGGTATTCCTCAAGCTTTTTAAGGGCAGTTCGCCTTAGGACATTTATCTCATCCTCTTGATCCTGCATAATTGCTGCCACTTCAAGGTCTTCAAGCTTTTTTGCCCTTTCATCCTTTGGAATACCCTTTCTTGAAAATACCTTGGCATCTACCACAACACCTTGGATTCCAGGAGGAACCCTTAGGGACGTATCCTTCACATCCCCTGCCTTTTCTCCAAAAATTGCCCTTAAAAGCTTCTCCTCTGGAGAAAGCTGGGTCTCGCCCTTGGGAGTCACCTTCCCAACAAGGATATCCCCAGGCTTTACCTCTGCACCAATCCTTACAATTCCTGATTCATCAAGATTTCTAAGTGCATCTTCACCAACATTTGGGATATCCCTTGTTATCTCTTCACGACCTAGCTTTGTATCCCTTGCCTCGATTTCAAACTCTTCTATATGAACAGATGTATAGACGTCGTCCTGGACAATTCTCTCACTAACGATAATGGCATCCTCAAAATTGTAGCCGCGCCAGGGCATAAAGGCCACTACCACGTTTTTCCCCAAGGCAAGCTCACCATATTTGGTAGAGGCACCATCAACGAGAACCTGTCCCTTTTTTACCCGTTGGCCAGGCTTTACAATAGGAATCTGATTGATTGTTGTGGTCTGATTTGACTTTTGATATTTAATAAGCTTATGAATATCAACCTCAACTGTTTTGCCAGTCTCTTCATCCTCGTCATAGGCAACAACAAGTCTGTTGGCATCCACATCTTCAATCCAGCCATCCCTTTTTGCAATGATTGTAACGCCTGAGTCTCTTGCCACGGCCTTTTCAATGCCAGTCCCCACAATGGGGGCATCACACTTTAAAAGTGGAACTGCCTGACGCTGCATATTTGAACCCATGAGTGCACGGTTGGCATCATCATTTTCCAAAAAGGGAATAAGGCTTGAAGAGACACTGACCATTTGATTAGGCGCAATGTCTATAGCAGTAACTTCTTCGGCAGCGGCCATTATAAATTCACCCCTTTTCCTTACACCAACATAGTCATCTACAATATAACCGTCCTTGTCAATATTCACCGTGCATTGACAAATAACCTCCTTTTCCTCTTGAGAGGCAGTGAGGTAAATAATTTCGTCTGTAACCTTTCTGTTTTTGACTTTTCTGTACGGGGTCTCGATGAAACCGTAATCATTTATCCTTCCATAGGTGCTGAGAGATACTATAAGCCCGATATTTGGACCTTCAGGAGTCTCAATTGGACAAATCCTTCCATAGTGTGTGGGATGGACGTCTCTTACCTCAAAACCTGCCCTTTCCCTTGAAAGCCCACCAGGACCAAGTGCAGAAAGCCTCCTTTTATGGGTAATTTCGGAAAGAGGGTTTGTCTGGTCCATAAACTGGGAAAGCTGACTCGAACCGAAAAATTCCTTTATCACAGAGGTTACGGGCTTTGGATTTACAAGATCGTTGGGCATAAGGGCCTCAACTTCCTGAAGTGTCATTCTTTCCTTAATGGCCCTTTCCATCCTGACAAGTCCAATCCTATACTGGTTTTCAACAAGCTCTCCAACAGAACGAACTCGCCTGTTACCCAGGTGATCGATATCATCTACAGGTCCTTGGGTATCTTTAAGATGGACAAGTTCCTGTACAATGTTGACAATGTCAGAAGGCAAAAGAGTCCTTTGAGTGAGAGGCACATCAAGACCAAGTCGTTGATTTAGTTTATAACGGCCAACCTCAGAAAGGTCATAGGTATCTTCATTGAAAAAGAGGGAGTTAAAAAACTTTTCTGCTACTTCAAGTATCAAGGGACTACTTGGCCTAAGTCTTCTATATATCTCTAAAAGGGCCTCTTCCTGAGTTTCTACTTTGTCAAGAAGAAGGGTCTCTCTGATAGAACCGCTATATCTTACTCCATCAATAAAAAGGGTCTTGACTTCTGTTATGCCATTATCCCTCAAGATGGTTAAGTCTTCTTCTGTTAATTTTACATTTTTGGGAATCAGTATCTCTCCAGTTGCAGGGTCAACTATATCTTGGGCTGTAATTTGTCCTATTAAGTCCTCCTCATTAACAGGAATCCTTTCAATGCCTAAATCTGTCATTTTCTTAAGCATTGTCTTAGAAAACTTCCTGTTCAACTTTACCAGGACCTCACCTGTCTCAGGATGAAGGACCTCCTTAGTGGCCCTTTGACCCTTTAAAAGCTCAGACTCAACCTTTCTGTAGATAAGCTTTCCTTCAAGGTAAAAGGTGTCCCATTTATAAAATTCCTTTAAAATATCATCTGAAGTAAGCCCCAGGGCCTTTAAAAGAATAGTTGCGGGAAATTTTCTGCGTCTGTCTATGCGAACATGAAGTATATCCTTTGGATCAAATTCAAAATCCAGCCAGGAACCCCTAACAGGGATCACACGGCATGAATAAAGAAGCTTGCCGCTTGAGTGGGTTTTTCCCTTATCATGGTCAAAAAATACACCAGGAGACCTTTGAAGCTGGCTTACCACAACCCTTTCGGTCCCGTTTATGATAAAGGTCCCGGTGCGTGTCATAAGGGGTATGGTACCGAAATAAATTTCTTGCTCCTTTATGTCCCTTATGCTTTGTGCCCCAGTGTCCTTATCAACATCATAGGAAAGAAGCCGAATAACAATTTTTACAGGGGCCTCATAGGTGGCACCTCTTATGAGGCACTCTTCCTGGGTGTATTTAGGGCTCCCAATGCTATACTGGACAAATTCTAAACAGGAAGCCCCAGTAAAATCCTGAATTGGAAATACT
The DNA here is from genome assembly GCA_026991135.1 of Deltaproteobacteria bacterium. Lineage (GTDB taxonomy): Bacteria > Desulfobacterota > Dissulfuribacteria > Dissulfuribacterales > QOAL01 > JAADCZ01. The sequence goes on from JALXCD010000139.1 coordinate 9,099, forward strand.
GACTTAAAGACAGACTGTAACCCCTGATCTTTTCTTGCTTCAGGCGCCACATCCTTTTGCAAAAACTTTGTATATGGCTTTTGCTGAACCTCTATTAAGTGAGGTACATCGATTATCCTTTTTACCTTTCCGAAATTTTTTCTAAGAGGAAAATTTTGAATGCTCAACATAGACATCGCCTCAAATTGGCCTTATTTGAAGATTTTTGATACTTAAAACTTAAGAATTAAAAACAAAGCAAGGGTGGCCAAAATGGACCACCCTCATATAACTGTATGAAAATAGATTTACTTGATTTCGACCTTTGCACCAACAGCTTCGATCTGTTCCTTGATCTTTTCTGCTTCTTCCTTTGAAACACCCTCTTTGATCGGCTTTGGAGCACTCTCTACGAGTTCCTTTGCCTCCTTAAGGCCAAGGCCTGTAACAGCCCTAACTTCCTTGATGACCTTAATCTTTTGTGAACCAACCTCTGCCAGAACAACATCAAATTCTGTCTTTTCTTCCTGAGGTGCGCCTGCCTCGCCAGCGGGGGCAGCACCTGCAGCAGCCACGGCCACAGGAGCAGCAGCAGTAACACCAAATTTATCTTCAAGTTCCTTTACAAACTCTGAAAGCTCCAATACAGTCATATTTGAAATAAACTCAATTACATCCTCTTTTGTTACAGCCATCTTAAAAATCCTCCTGATATGTAAATTTCCTTTTTATTTCTTTTGTTCTTCAATTGCCCTTAAGGCATATAAAAATTTCCTTGGGATACCTGAGAGCACCTGGACAAGATTTGTGGTTGGGGCCACAAGAACAGATAACAATTGACCAAGAAGTATCTCGCGGCTTGGAAGCTTTGAAAGGGCCTCTAAGGATTCAGGTTCCATTAGCTTTCCATTCAAGACTCCCTTTCTAAGCTTTAATGCCTCATGCTCTTTGGCAAACTCAACCAGGACCTTAGCCACTTGCACAGGATCTTCATAGGCAAATACACAGGCATTTGGCCCTGTGAAATGATCCAGAAGTGCCTCGCCGTCTGTTCCCTTTACTGCCAAACGCAACAAGGTGTTCTTACACACCTTCATCTCACCCTGGGCTTCTCTGAGCTTCGCCCTGAGCTCATTTACCTCTGAGACATTAAGGCCAGGAAAGTGAACCAAGGTTACTGACACTGCCTTGTCAAATTTTTCGTTTAGTTCCTTGACAAGGGCCTCTTTTTGACTTCTAGTTAATGGCAATTTTCATCCCCCCTTTCTTAGGCAGTTTTTTACTGCCAAAGCCAGAGGTTACACCGGTCTCGGTAGGTGAGGTCATTTGACCTCATTAAACACCAGGTACCTACTGTCTTTGACTTTTGATGCGCACCTTTTGCGCAGGTTTTCCCATCTGTTATTTTTCTTGGTTATGCAGCAGCATTCTTGAGTTCTGATGGATCCAGCTTGATCCCAGGCCCCATGGTGGTGGAAAGGGCAACACCCTTAACATAGGTGCCCTTTGCCGAGGCCGGTTTCATCCTCAAGATGGTCTCAGCCACAGCAGAAAAGTTCTCCTTAAGCTTTTCTGGCCCAAAAGAAACCCTTCCTATTGGCATATGAACAACACCAGCTCGATCCACCCTAAAATCCACCTTTCCGCCTTTGATATCTTTGACTGCCTTTCCTATGTCAAAGGTAACTGTGCCGGTCTTTGCATTTGGCATAAGACCTCTAGGACCGAGGATCCTGCCAATTTTACCAACCTGGCCCATCATATCAGGAGTAGCAACAACCTTGTCAAAATCAAGCCATCCTTCCTTTATTTTTTCAATGAGTTCCTCTGCTCCAACATAGTCTGCCCCGGCCTCCTGGGCCTCCTTTGCCTTTTCGCCCTTTGCAAAGGCAAGAACTCTTACTGTTCGACCTGTACCATGGGGCAGATTTACAGAGCCTCTTATGTTCTGATCTGCCTTTCTTGGATCAACACCAAGGTTTATAGCAATATCCACACTTTCATCAAACTTGGCATAATGGGTCTTTAAAACCGTATCTATTGCCTCATCCAATTGATATTTTTTGGTGGTGTCCACCAATTCCTTTGCTTTTTTATATTTTTTGCCTCTTTTACCCATGGCTTATCACCCTTATTAATCAACAATCTCGATTCCCATACTGCGGGCTGTACCCTCTATTGTACGAATAGCAGCATTTAGATCTGCCGCTGTCAAATCAGGCATCTTGGTCTTAGCAATCTCTTCAACCTGGGCCCTTGTGACCTTACCAACCTTGTCCCTGTTGGGGACCCCTGAACCTTTTTCGATTCCTGCTGCCTTTTTTAAAAGCACAGATGCAGGTGGGGTCTTAAGGACAAAACTAAAGGACCTATCTGCATAAACAGTAATAAGCACAGGGATAATCATGCCAGCCTGATCAGCGGTCTTAGCGTTAAAGGCCTTTACAAATTCCATGATATTTACGCCCTGTTGACCAAGTGCAGGGCCAACTGGGGGCGAGGGGCTTGCCTGCCCTGCTGGAATTTGCAATTTGATATAACCAACTATCTTTTTAGCCATGACTTTTAACTCCCACTATTTTTTGTTCTATCAACTGGCTCGCTGAATATGTCCAAACTCCAATTCAACAGGAGTTGATCTACCAAATATGGAAACCAAAACACGAACCTTGCCCTTGTCGGGCTTTACCTCGTCAACAACTCCGGTAAAGTTTGCAAAGGGACCTTCTGTAACAATTACTTTGTCTCCAGGCTCATAATCATATTTGGGCCTCGGCTTTTGGGCCCTTTCTTCCATCTGCTGAATTATCTTTTCTGCTTCCTTATCTGGAAGTGGAACAGGGTTATTTTTTCCACCAACAAAACCTGTTACCTTTGGTGTATTCTGAACCAAATGCCAAGTTTCGTCATTAAACTCCATCTTTATTAGGATATAACCGGGATATACCTTTCTTGAAGATGTCTTTTTCTCTCCCTTTACCACCTCTATGACCTTTTCTGTAGGCACAATAATTTGAGAAAATTTGTCCTGAAGCCCCTTTTGCTTTATACGCTCCTCTAAAGAGGCCTTGACCTTGTTCTCAAATCCAGAATAGGTGTGGACTATATACCACTTATGCGCCATTGGCTCCCTTACCTCTTTATGCTATCCCATTAAGACGCCAACAAGTTTGGAAAGCAACATATCAACAAGACCAAGATAAGCGGCAAAAAAGAAAGATATGGCAAGCACCGCAATGGTAAGCGAGGTGGTCTCCTTCCTATTGGCCCAAGTGATCTTATCAAATTCAGCCCGGACCTCGCGAAAATACTGTTTTATGGCCTGGAGCTTACTGACC
>JALXCD010000140.1 GCA_026991135.1 Deltaproteobacteria bacterium
AAATCCTTCTGGATTACATCCCTTAAAAAAGAATTTTTTGAATTTTCAGGCAGACTTTCAAGATTGTTTTGAATCAAAGCCAGATCAAATTTTCTCTCATAAGAATCAACAATTTCCCATAATAAAGAAGTCTCAGGCATAATATCATTTCTGGATAAGAGGTCTTTCATAAGGATGGCTTCAAGATCTTTTGTGTCCCAACATTTCAAGGCCCTACATTCAATGGGGCGATTCTTATAAATTGCGCAAGTAGATTCTTTTCTTTTAAAGAACTTGCATTCCCCAATATCATTCTTTCCTTTTATTTTTATAAGTTCTTTCTCAAGCCGTATAAAACTTCTACTTACTGGGTCATAGGCAATCTCATTTTTCCGAAAGACTATAAGGTCCTTTGGTCCAAGAACTCCTTTGACAATAAGGTCTCTATCCCCACTATGAAGGGTAGGACCACCTGCAATGCAACACTTGCCGCATCTCTTGCATTCTGTTTGTGATACATTATGTTGAATGTCCATAATGGAAAAAATGGAAAAAGAACTTATAGCCCTTTATCGACAAATTGACCAGGCATTTAATAAAGTTGCAGTAAAATTTCCACAGGAATTTAAATGCAAAATTGGATGCTGTGACTGCTGCCATGCTGCTTTTGATATATCACTAATAGAGGCAGTAACCATTAAAAAAGCATTTAACACCCTTGGCAAAAAAACAAAGAAATATTGCATTAAAAGGGCCAAAGAAGCCAGTGAACTATGGGAGCAAGCAATAGAAAAAAAAGCTGATTTATCCCGTGTGAGAATACCATGCCCTTTACTGAATCGAGACAATGAATGCATCCTTTACAAGTTAAGACCGGTCAATTGTAGAAGTTATGGAGTGCCTACTGAAATTCATGGTAAAGGTCATGTTTGCCACCTCTCTGGATTCGTAGGCGGAAAATCATATCCCACCATAAGATTACATATTATCCAGCAATTGCTATTAGAATTAAGCATGAACATTTCTAAAAAAAATTATTTCAAGAGAATAACAATAGCCGATGCGATTTTAAAAGATATTCCTTAACTATTGGCTTTAAGTCTGGCCTCAATTTGCTCTATGCCTGACTTTAATAAATCAGCCTTTTCACGAGCGCCCATATTTCTAAAAAGTTTTTCAGCCAAAGAATATGCATCTAAAGCATCTTCCAACTGCCCTTTTCTTTCATAGATATCTCCTATTCCAGTAAGAAAAAGGGCAGATCTTTTTACATCGCTTAAATTTTCGACAAGTTCCAATGCTCTCATATAGTAAGGAAGACATTTTTCGTATTCCTTAAGATGCCTATAGATATCAATTACCTTCTCCAACATTATAACTGTGCTGATTGGATCATTTTTCTTCTCACATATTGCGAGGGTCCTTTTATATGGCGAGAGGGCGGCCTTCATATTGCCTCTCATTACATGGAGGTCTCCGATTTTTTCGCATACATTTGCAACCTCCACTTCATATCCGTGACTATCAAAGACAGCCAATATTTCTTCAAACTTAGCCAGGGCATCCAGCGATTGCCCTCGGTTTTTCAATATTTCCGCTTCTTGATATATCTGCCTCGCCTTTATTATCTCTTTTGGCTCTTGGCTATGCGGCTTTTTTGCTTCATTTTTTTGAATTTCCATTTTTCCTTTTTCCAGTTCTGACATATTTTTAAGTGCCTTTCTGGCCACGTGGGCCACAGTAGTATATTTTAGCTCATCCCCATCAAAAAGATAAAATTCTTCCTTATCTTCAATCAATCTTTTTACGGCATTATATGCCTCTTTGGCCCCTAGTTGTCCCAATGCCCATGCAGCATGTCCACGAATCTCCGGCTCTTTGGCATCTAAAAGATCAAAAAGCACAAAAAAAGAACTGGTCCGAACCAGTCGGGGATGCAACTCCCCTATTCTGCCAATTGCCCAAAGAATAGCTGGCCTTGAAGGAACGTCTCCGATTAATCCTAAAATATGCCGTACAAATGAACCATACAGACTCGGTTGATTTCTAATGATTTCACCAACTGTCTCAATGGCGCCCCAGTTAGCCGCAGCAGAGTCGTTGGCGGAATATAAAAGCCTCCTTAAAAGGTCCCCCACCGCAGTCGGATTGTGGTGACTAATACCACTTGCCACGGCCCCCAAAACTACTACTGCCTGCCACCTCTTTACCATATCTGCTGTGTAAAGAAGGCGTTGGATCTTTCTAAGAACCAGTGGGTCTTCAAAGGCCATCTGTGTAAGGGCCTTAATATCATTAGACCTTACTAGCTTTTCAACCTGCCTTTTTGAATATCTCTTTCCATGAGACTTTGTTGTGCGTAAGGTGACCTCACCCTTGGTGGCTAATCTATCTGGCTTTTCCATGGAAAGGGCAAATCTCTTTTTAACGCCATCACTCTTAATATCCCTAATATCATCTTTAAGCCGAATAAAACTTAGGGCCCCTTTAATTTTATTTCCTTCCTGATCGTAACCTTTTGGAAAGACCTTATGCCTACTTATATCGTAACCTTCGATTAGAGCATCCACATAATCTTCTTCTGGCATAAGCTCCCAGGCAAGGTCCCAGTCATCATCGCAGGCAAAAGCAAGGGCCTCAACCATTGCTGCACCCAAATTGTGACCTGTTATATCATGCACAAAGACAGCTCCGCACTCGCAGACTCCATAGTCAAAATCCCCTAAATGCTTTGGCTCTACCTGCCGAGGTCTTGGAATTTCCTGGGTGCAAAAAGGACAACGAGGTATTTCTGGTGCTTTTTGAATGGACATTATTTAACTTTTGATTTTCTCATTAACCTTCTTTTCAAACTCTGAATGAACCGGATATCCCAGTTCCTTCGCCTTTTCCATTGCCTCTTTAGCCTTTTGATATTCCCCGCTAAAAAAATAAGCAACTGCCAAATTGTTATGTGCCAGGCCAAACCTTGGTGAAAGGCTCACGGCCTTTTCAGCAAGGGAAACCGCGTCTCCTAACTTGTCTAACTCCACATAAACAGATGACAAGTTCACAAGAGCAGGAACCATCTCTGGTTTTAAATTAAGAGCACTTTCAAGATACTCTGCTGCCTCTTTAAATTGACCAAGCTGCATATAGGCAGAACCGATATTGGCCATGGCATCGGCTGCCCCTGGATGAGCCTTCAACGCTTCCTTATTCTCCCTTATCCCATCTTCTAATCTTCCAAGTTGAAAAAAAAGAGTACCAAGATTAATCCTTATTTCATAGGAAGAAGGATCAATTTCAAGGGCCTTTTGGAATTCAGAAATGGCATCATTTGTTCTCTTGGCACGCCAGTAAGCAAGTGCCAACCGGTGATGGGCAATCACAGAATTCGGGTGTTCCTTTACCTCTTTCTCAAGGTCTTTAATAATTTCATTAATATCGCCACTTTTTATTGGGGTCTCTGCCATTTGTCCTCCTTATTAAGTTAAGAGATACTCCACCTATAAATTTATTTGTGGATAACTCGTATTTTGTTATAAAGTATAGGAAACTTCAGGTAAATTAACATGAAAATTGACCAAAGGGAAACACTACAATGTAAATTTTGCAAAGGCCCTGCTGTTATCAAGGGTCGTTGAGCTAGAGCAACTGTTGTCTGCCAGGTGTGTGGAATGGAACTTCCTGCTCGTGAATACTGTGATGAAATTGAGGAATTAAAAGAAAGATTAATCTGTGAGAAATAAAAAAGGCGGCTAAAAGCCGCCTTTCCACCAACTCCTGAACTTATTTTTATACTATTTCCTTATCTCTTCCTCT